>JBBAQV010000007.1:0-4944 GCA_040400125.1 Burkholderiaceae bacterium | reverse complement strand
GTATCTTAAATCCGAACCAGCTCACGCATGACATGCCTGGACTGCAGGTCCTCTTCGCCAAGATGATGCCCCAAAAGCATTCGCAAAATGCGCTTCGATTCCGCCGCGATCTCCGAGGGCTCCAGGGCATGAACTGCCTCTTCAATCGAACCGTCTGCCTGCGCCAGGGCCATCAGGGTTTCGCCCTGAAAACCATGGCCTTCGTCATGATCAGCGAGTTTTCGAATGCCGCTCAAGGGGCTGACCTCGTAGCGATGCTGGGCACGAACGGGCTCGAGCGACGCGGTTTCGCAGTCAAACCTTGGGGCATAGCCCATTTCGCGCAGCAGATTGCATTCAAAACGCCGCAGCACGGGCTCGGTCAGACTGGTGTCGTCCGGCTGCCTGCCAAGCAGACCCAGGGTGGCCAGGTAATCGTCGAAAAGCGCGGGGTGGGCATCCTCGCGAGGGAGCAGCTTCACCATGAGTTCGTTCAGGTAAAAGCCCGGCATGATGGACGGGCCCGACAGCATTGGGAGCCCGCCCACCCATTCCGCACCGATCAGATTTCGCAACTCGGCCTTGCCGGACCACCGAAGATCAAGCGGCTGAAAAGGCTGAAGCAAGCCGCGAAGTGTCGACCGTGGCCTGCGTGCCCCGCGGGCCACAAGACCCAAGCGGCCGTGATCGCGGGTGAAGACCTCGATGATGAGGCTGGTCTCACGCCAGGCGATGGCGTGAAGCACCAGGCCAAGCGAAGACGACTGCATCACTGATAGCCAAAGGCTCGAATCGCCGCGGCGTCGTCGGCCCAGCCGCCCTTGACCTTCACCCAGAGTTCAAGGTGCACGGATCCGTCAATGAGCCGTGCAATGTCCTGCCGGGCCTCCGTGCCGATACGCTTTATTCGTTCGCCGTGATCACCAATCACCATGGCCTTCTGCGAGGCTTTGGACACCACAATGCTTGCGGAGATGTCGGCATGGGGGCGCAACGGGTTCGATTTGGATGGGGCTTCATCAAACTTATCGATCACCACGGTAAGTTCGTACGGAAGCTCGTTGCCCAAAAGACGGAAGAGTTTTTCCCGAATAATTTCAGAAGCAAGAAACCGCACGCTTCGATCCGAGACCTCGTCCTCGCCGAACATGGGATCACCTTCGGGGGCAAGTTTTTCAATCTCGGCAATGACGGCCTCGAGCTGACTGCCCTTTTCAGCCGACACGGGCACAAGGGCTGCGAACCGGTTCATGGCGGCCAGTCGATCGCCAAGGGCATAGGCCGCCTCACGCTCCCGCGGTGTCTTGATTCGATCCGATTTATTCAGCACGGCGATGACAGGCAGCTTCTTGGGGATGAGATCGAGTACGGCCAGGTCGTCGTCACGCAGAGCATTGGCCTCAATCACCCAAAGCGCCAGATCGACATCGGCCAGGCTTTGTACCGCTGTTTTATTGAGCTGACGGTTCAGGGCAGCACTGTGCCGACGTTGAATGCCGGGTGTGTCAACAAAGACCACCTGAAGATTTTCTTTCGAGAGCACGCCGGTAATGCGGTGACGCGTGGTCTGCGCCTTACGGGAGGTAATGCTGAGCTTCTGGCCAACCCACTGGTTCAATAAGGTGGACTTTCCAACGTTGGGCCTTCCCACAATGGCCACGACCGCGCAGCGATGGCTCATGCTTTGGGGTCAAAGACCAGGGGCGCCTGCGGAGGGGGGTCCGACTTCTTGGCCCGGCGGGTTTTCTTGGGAACACTGGCGGTCGCCAATCTAGCCGCGGCGAGTGCCTGGGTCGCCGCCACCTGTTCGGCTGCACGGCGACTCGAGCCTGAGCCCAACACCGTGATGGAGAGCTTGGCGATGGCACATTCCACTTCGAACATTTGATTGTGGGCGGCACCGTGGGTGGCCACCACCGAGTAAGCCGGCAGCGGCATGCCTAAACCTTGAAGGAATTCCTGCAAGAGCGTCTTCGCATCCTTGCCCAGTGTTTTTGGGTCCACCTGTTTAAGAATTGGGGTGTAGAGGCTGTCAATCACCCGGGCGGCCTCTTGAAAGCCCCCATCCAGAAAGATGGCACCAAAGAGCGCCTCCAGGGTGTCCGCAAGAATGGATGGCCGACGCAGGCCACCGCTTTTCAGCTCACCATCACCCAGGTGAAGGTACTGATGCAGGGATAGCGTCTGGGCAATGTCATGCAGGGCTTGTTGTCGTACCAGGTTCGATCGCACCCGGGAGAGATCGCCCTCGTCAAACTGCTTGAGCTGTCGGTAAAGCAGGTGCCCTACGGCACAGTTCAAGACGCTGTCGCCCAGAAACTCCAGACGTTCATTGTGCGAGGCGCTGTGACTTCGGTGGGTAAGCGCAAGGTTAAGCAGCGCCTGATCTTTGAAGCTGTAGCCGAGTTTTTTCTCGAGCTCGGCCACTGGGGCGCGGGCCACAGTGCTTCCGGAGGCCGACGCGGAATTACTCAAAACCACCCAATCGATCGAACTTGCCGCTCATCACTTCGCCGGCATTAAACCAGATGAAAAAGGCGCGACCCACAAGATTCCGCTCGGGCACGAACCCCCAGACGCGGCTGTCACTGCTGTTGTCGCGGTTGTCTCCCATGACGAAATAATGGCCCGGAGGCACCACGCAACGCAAGCCCAGGCCCGTGACCTGGCAGCCATCGGGGCCCACCGGCAAAAAGCCCATGGCCATGCGGTCCTCGTCGTTCAGGGTGCGATAGACCTTGCCGCCGTGCTGCTCCTGAAACTGCAGCGAGATACGACCCGAATCGAAAAACGGCTCAAGGGGTTTTGTGGGAATGGGTGCGTCATTCACGAACACCTTCTTGTTTTCGACACGCACGATGTCGCCAGGAAGCCCGATGACCCGCTTGATGTAGTCAACTTTCTCGTCGAGTGGATAACGAAACACGGCCACATCACCCCGTTCCGGCTGACCGGTCTCCATCACCTTGGTGTGAATGATGGGAAGGCGGACCCCATAGGAGAACTTGTTCACAAGAATCAGGTCACCAACCCGAAGTGTTGGAATCATGGAGCCTGATGGGATGCTGAAGGGTTCGGCCACGAAGCTTCTTAGGACGAACACCGCGAAGATCACCGGAAAAAAGCCCGCGGTGTATTCAAGCCAGATGGGTCGTGGTGCCTTCGGAGCACGCTGCTTTCGCCAGACCAGGCGATCCGCGAACCAGAGAATGCCGGTGATGATGCAGAGGATAAAAACAATCAACGCGAAATTCATGGCTTAGTCCTCGACCTGCAAGATGGCCAGGAAGGCTTCTTGTGGAATTTCCACCGTGCCCACCTGCTTCATGCGTTTCTTGCCGGCCTTTTGTTTTTCCAAAAGCTTACGTTTACGGCTGATGTCCCCGCCGTAACACTTTGCAAGCACGTTCTTTCTCAATGCCTTGATGTTTTCACGGGCAATGATGTTGGTGCCAATGGCCGCCTGAATGGCCACGTCGTACATCTGGCGGGGAATGAGTTCGCGCAGCTTGGCCGCGAGCTCTCGACCTTTGGGTGCCGAGTTGGCCCGGTGAACAATCACCGACAACGTGTCGACACGGTCGCCGTTGATCAGAATGTCAAGCTTCACAACATCCGAGGCGCGGTATTCCTTGAATTCGTAATCCATCGAGGCATAACCGCGAGAGACGGATTTCAGCTTGTCAAAGAAATCAAGCACGATCTCATTCATGGGAATTTCGTAGGTGAGATTCACCTGGCGGCCGTGATAGCTCATGGCGGTCTGCACGCCACGCTTTCCGGTGCATAGGGTAATGACCGAGCCCACGTATTCCTGTGGCATAAAGAGCGTCACGGTGACGATGGGTTCACGAATCTCTTCGATCTTGGTTGGCTCGGGCATCTTCGAGGGGTTGTCGACATCGATCAGGGTGCCGTCACGCATCAACACCTGATAAACCACGGTGGGCGCCGTGGTGATGAGGTCCATGCCGTATTCCCGCTCAAGGCGCTCTTGCACGATGTCCATGTGCAAAAGGCCAAGGAATCCACAACGAAAACCAAAGCCCAGGGCCTGAGACACTTCCGGCTCGTATTGGAGCGATGAATCATTGAGCTTGAGTTTGTCGAGGGCGTCACGTAAAGAGTCGTATTGATTCGACTCCACGGGATAAAGCCCCGCGAAGACCTGCGGCTTGATTTCTTTAAAGCCAGGCAGTGCCGAGGCCGCGGCATGGCCGGCGTGGGTCACCGTGTCGCCCACCTTGGCGGCCTTCAGTTCCTTGATGCCCGCGATGATGAACCCTACCTGCCCTGCACTGAGTTGTTCAAGATTCTTTGATTTGGGCGTGAAGACCCCAAGGTGTTCCACGGGGTAGGTGGCCCCTGTGGACATGAGGAGAATTTTCTCCCGGTTCTTGAGCGTGCCGTTCATGACCCGCACCAGCATGACCACACCCACATAATTGTCGAACCATGAGTCGATGATCAGAGCCTGAAGCGGCCCATTGGGGTCGCCCTTGGGCGATGGAACGCGAGCAATCAGCATCTCGAGAATGTCCTCCACGCCCTCGCCCGTTTTGGCGCTGGCACGCACCGCGTCGTGGGCATCGATGCCGATGACATCTTCAATCTCTTGAATCGCCTGTTCAGGATTCGCGGCGGGAAGGTCGATCTTGTTGAGCACGGGTACGACTTCAACACCCAGCTCAATGGCCGTGTAGCAGTTCGCCACCGTCTGGGCCTCGACACCCTGAGAGGCATCCACCACCAAAAGGGCACCTTCACAGGCCGAAAGCGAACGACTGACTTCATAAGAGAAGTCCACGTGCCCCGGGGTGTCGATCAGATTAAGCGAATAAATATTGCCGTCACGCGACTTGTACTTCAGGGCAGCCGTCTGAGCTTTAATGGTGATGCCGCGCTCACGTTCAAGGGCCATGGAGTCGAGCACCTGCGACTCCATGTCCCGGGCGGAGAGTCCGC
>JBBAQV010000006.1:0-26998 GCA_040400125.1 Burkholderiaceae bacterium | reverse complement strand
TCAGCGAGAGTTGGGTTGGTGTGGGCAAGGTCATCGATCAATCTCTCCGAACACGATGTCTTGGGTCCCGATGATGGTGACGACGTCGGCGATCATATGACCGCGAGACATTTCGTCAAGCCCCTGGAGGTGGGCAAAACCTGGCGCACGAATCTTGAGCCGGTAAGGCTTGTTGGCGCCGTCCGAAACCAGATAGATTCCGAACTCACCCTTGGGATGCTCCACCGCGGCGTAGCACTCGCCTTCCGGAACATGGAAACCCTCCGTGAAGAGTTTGAAGTGGTGGATCAACTCTTCCATATTCGACTTCATGCCAACCCGGTCGGGTGGTGCAACCTTATGGTTGTCCGACATCACGGGACCGGGATTTTTGCGCAGCCATTCCACGCACTGGGCAATGATGCGATTGCTCTGACGCATCTCGGCCATACGAACCAGATAACGGTCATAGGAATCGCCCTCTTTGCCCACCGGAATATCGAAATCGAGCTGGTCATAGACCTCGTAGGGCTGATGTTTGCGTAAGTCCCAGACCACGCCCGACCCGCGCAACATTGGGCCGGTAAAGCCCATGGCCATGGCCCGCTCGGGTGACACCACACCCACGCCCACAAGCCGCTGCTTCCAGATGCGGTTGTCAGTCAGCAAGGTCTCGTACTCGTCGACATAGCCATCAAATCGCTGGGTGAAGCCTTCGATAAAGTCGAGCAGACTACCCTGTCGGTCTTCATTGAGCCGGCGAGCGGCGCCATCCGAGCGCTTACGGTTCGCAATGTATTGCGGCATGCGATCAGGCAGGTCGCGATAAACGCCACCGGGACGGTAGTAGGCCGCGTGCATGCGCGCGCCGGACACCGCCTCGTAGCAGTCAAAGAGATCTTCTCTTTCCCGAAAGGCATAAAGGAACACGGCCATGGCGCCGACGTCCAGGCCGTGGGCACCGATCCAGAGCAGGTGATTCATGATGCGCGTGATCTCATCGAACATCACGCGGATGTATTGGGCGCGGATGGGGACGTCGACACCCATCAGCTTTTCAATGGCCATGACATAGGCATGCTCATTGGCCATCATGGAGACGTAATCCAGCCGGTCCATATAGGGAACCGACTGAATAAAGGTCTTGGTCTCAGCAAGTTTTTCGGTACCCCGATGCAGCAGGCCAATATGAGGGTCAGCGCGTTGCACCACCTCGCCGTCAAGTTCAAGAACCAGCCGCAGAACACCGTGAGCGGCAGGGTGCTGCGGACCAAAATTGAGGGTGTAGTTTTTAATGTCGGCCATGGTCTGTTCTTCGCTTACTGAGGCACAAAGCCGCCGTAATTGTCCTCGCGAATGACGCGCGGTGTCTGGTCTCGCGGGTCGATGGTCACAGGCTGGTAGATCACCCGCTTCTGCTCTGGGTCGTAACGCATCTCTACGTAGCCCGAGATGGGGAAATCCTTGCGGAACGGATGCCCGATAAAGCCATAGTCCGTCAGAATGCGGCGCAGATCGTCGTGGCCTTCGAACACGATTCCATAGAGGTCAAAGGCCTCGCGCTCGTACCAGTTGGCGGCCGACCAGATACCGGTGATCGACGAGACTAAGGGCAAGCCGTCATCAGGGCAAAACACCCGAAGACGAATGCGATGGTTCAGCGTCACCGACAAGAGATGAACCACCACGGCAAAACGTGGGCCTTCGTGGGCGCCTTCGCGGTAATCCTGATAATCCATGCCGCAGAGATCGATGAGGGTGTCAAACCGCAAGGCATCATGGTCACGAAGCTGTCGACAGGCCTCAAGATAATCGGCTGCACGAACCACAATGGTGATTTCATCCAGGGCCTGCGAGGTGCTGACCAATCGGTCGCCAAGACAGGCTTGAAGGCTTTGAAGAAGCGGTGCGTTGGCGTTCATCAGCTTCTCGCGATGGTGTTGGTGCGGCGGATCTTGTTTTGCAGCTGAATGATCCCGTAGATCAAGGCTTCGGCCGTGGGCGGACAGCCCGGCACGTAGATATCGACCGGCACGATGCGATCGCAGCCTCGAACCACAGAATAGCTGTAGTGGTAATAGCCCCCACCATTGGCGCATGAACCCATGGAAATGACCCAGCGTGGTTCGGGCATCTGGTCATAGACCTTGCGCAGGGCCGGCGCCATTTTGTTGCACAAGGTACCGGCAACGATCATCAGGTCTGACTGGCGTGGGCTTGGGCGAAACACCACGCCGAACCGATCAAGGTCATATCGCGAGGCACCGGCATGCATCATTTCCACGGCGCAACAGGCCAGGCCGAACGTCATCGGCCAGAGCGAGCCGGTGCGTGTCCAGTTGATCACCTGATCAGCCGAGGTGGTTAAAAAGCCTTCCTTGAAAACGCCATCAATTGCCATGAGTCGTTGACCTTGCCTTGAGCCTTATTCCCAATCCAAAGCACCCTTCATCCATTCATAGATGAAGCCCAGAACCAGAATGCCAAGAAACACCATCATGGACAGAAAACCAAAAAGACCAATGTCCTTCAGCGCGACTGCCCATGGGAAAAGAAATGCAATTTCGAGATCAAACAAAATGAAGAGAATGGCCACGAGGTAATACCGCACATCGAACTGAAGACGGGCGTCTTCGAAGGCTTCGAAGCCACATTCGTAAGGAGAGAGTTTTTCGCTGTCAGGGCGGCTTGGGCCCAGCAATTTGCCAATGGCCATCGGACCCACGCCGACGGCGATGCCGACCAGAATGAACATCAACACCGGAAGGTATTGCTCTAGATTCACGACTCAATCCCCGGACTTATCGTTTTGCAATGCTTGTTGATGGTGCCGACGGCGAGACTCGAACTCGCACAGCTTTCGCCACTGCCCCCTCAAGACAGCGTGTCTACCAATTCCACCACGTCGGCGCATTACAACTCCCCAACCGCAATTTTAACCGACCTCTGCTTTTTTTTTCTTGACCGGGCAGATGGTCTTTCTGATTCCAACAACGTCCTGACTTCTTGCTTCAACGCACGGGGCACAAGGCCCAGTGCATTGAAATTTTGTGAATTTTAAAGGCTTACTTCTTGCTACCGCTGGGCACCGATGAGGCGCCTGGATCAGCCGCTGGCGCAGGTGCTGTCGTTCCCGTGGGAACCTCTGGCGAGCCCTGCATCACGCTGCCCGAGCCCGCTGGCTGGATGCTCTTTGTGGCAATCAGCGACAGACCAAGAGTTGCAATGAAAAAGATCGTTGCAAGAACGCCCGTGGCGCGGCTCAGGAAGTTCGCCGAGCCCGAAGAACCGAACACGCTTCCTGCCGAGCCCGAGCCAAAGGCTGCGCCCATATCCGCGCCCTTGCCTTGCTGCAAAAGCACTAAAACGATGATTCCAATGGCGCAGAGCACCTGCACCGTGAGCACCAGATTCATTAACCAACCCATGATCTATTCCTTGTGTGCGCAGGCAATTTGGAAAAACTCCTGCGCGTTAAGCGAGGCCCCTCCCACGAGGGCACCATCAATATCTTCCTGGGCGAATAATTCGCCCGCCGTTGCTGCCTTCACACTGCCACCGTACAAAAGCCTGGTGGTTTGCGCCACGCCCGCGTCTATGGATGCGATCGTGGCGCGAATTCCTGCATGCATCTCTTGCGCCTGCGCAGGGCTTGCACTGCGCCCGGTGCCAATGGCCCAGATGGGCTCATAGGCAAAAACGGCCAGCCCCAACAAACCCTTGGCGGCGAGCGCTTCAGCCACTGTTTTGACCTGCGCACAAACCACCGAAAGCGCCCTGCCCTCATCCCTGTCTTTGAGGGACTCACCCACACACACCACCGGAATCAGCCCGGCAGCGGCTAAAGCACAGGCCTTCCCCGCTACGTCATGGTCGGTCTCGCCGTGGCGGGCCCGACGCTCAGAATGGCCAACGAGGGAAAAACTCGCTTCAAAGTCTTGCAGCATCCCAACCGACACTTCACCCGTGAATGCGCCCGATGCTTCGCTGGAGACATCCTGCGCACCCCACTGCAGACCGGGTCCCTTCAGGCGAACCGCTGCCTGAAAAAGATACGGGCCTGGAACGGCCACCGCACAATTCGCGAGGGGCTTGGCTCCATGGGCTTCCAGCAACCTAAGGAATTCCGACAACAGGGTTTCGTTCTCCACCATGTTGCCGTTCATCTTCCAGTTGCCGACCACCCAGAGGGGTCGCAGCGAAGCGCGAGATTCTAGCATTAGGCCTCGGGTTCCGATGCAGGCTGCTCAGTGGCTTCGAGCAAGGCCTTCATGGAAAGACGCAGTCGGCCTTTGTCGTCTGCTTCCAGCACCTTGACACGAATCGACTGGCCTTCTTTCAGATAGTCCGACACCTGGTTCACGCGCTCATTGGCGATTTGTGAAATGTGCAAAAGGCCATCCTTGCCAGGAAGAATCGAGACAATGGCGCCGAATTCAAGCAGGCGAAGCACGGTGCCGTCGTAGGTCTTGCCCACTTCAACTTCAGCCGTGAGTTCCTCAATCTTTTTGATGGCGGCGCGGGCGGCATCGCCGGTGGTTGCGGCCACAGTGATCGAGCCGTCTTCGGAGATGTCGATCTGGGTACCGGTCTCTTCGGTGATGGCCCGAATGGTTGCACCACCCTTACCAATCACGTCACGGATGCGTTCCGGGTTGATCTTCATCGTGTACAAACGCGGCGCGAACTCAGAGAGTTCTTCACGTGCATGATCAAGGGCACCCTTCATCTTGCCAAGAATGTGCATACGGGCTTCTTTGGCCTGGGCCAGAGCAACCTGCATAATTTCCTTGGTGATGCCTTGAATCTTGATGTCCATCTGCAGGGCAGTCACACCCGTTTCGCTACCGGCCACTTTAAAGTCCATATCGCCAAGGTGATCTTCATCACCAAGGATGTCAGTCAGCACAGCAAAGCGGCCGCCGTCCTTGATGAGACCCATCGCAATACCGGCCACATGAGCCTTCAGGGGAACGCCAGCGTCCATCATCGCCAGACATCCACCGCAGACCGAGGCCATCGATGAGGAGCCGTTGGATTCCGTGATCTCTGAAACGATACGAATGGAGTAGGCAAACTCTTCAGGAGTTGGCAACACCGCGGCCAGCGCACGCTTGGCCAGCCGGCCGTGGCCGATCTCGCGGCGCTTCGGTGTGCCCACGCGACCCGTCTCGCCCGTGGCGTAGGGGGGCATGTTGTAGTGAAGCATGAAGCGATCGCGGTATTCACCCGACAAGGCGTCGATAATCTGCTCATCACGGTTGGTGCCCAGCGTCGCCACCACCAGTGCCTGGGTTTCCCCACGGGTAAAGAGGGCTGTGCCATGGGCTCGCGGCAGCACGCCGGTGCGGATCTCAATGGGTCGAACCGTGCGGGTGTCACGACCGTCGATGCGGGGTTCCCCATTCAGAATCTGTGAGCGGACAACATTCGATTCAATCCCGAACAAGGTCTCACCCAAGAGGTTCGAATCAAGGGCTCGACCTGCCGCGGTTTCTTCGGCACTGATGGCCGCTTCCACTTCCGCGTAAATGGTCTTGAGCTTCTGCGAACGCTCTTGCTTATTACGAAGACCATAGGCTTCTTTGATGGGGGCTTCGGCGGCAGCTTTGATGCGCGCAATCAGGGCGTCATTCTTTTCAGCAGGCTTCCAATCCCATTCGGGCTTGCCGGCCTTTTCAACAAGGCGATTGATGGCATCAATGGCCACACGCATCTGCTCATGACCATAAACGACACCGCCAAGCATGACCTCTTCGGAGAGCTGCTGGGCCTCCGATTCCACCATCAGCACGGCCGACTCGGTTCCTGCGACCACCAGGTCCATCTGCGAGGACTTCAACTGGCTCAACGTGGGGTTCAGAACGTACTGGCCGTCAATGTAGCCAACCCGGGCAGCACCAATGGGGCCGTTAAACGGCACACCAGAGATGGCCATGGCGGCCGAGGCACCGATCATGGCGGGAATGTCGGGGTCGATCTCGGGGTTCAGCGAGATCACCATACAGACCACCTGCACCTCGTTGTAGAAACCGTCAGGGAACAAGGGGCGAAGGGGCCGGTCGATTAGGCGCGATGTCAGCGTCTCTTTTTCCGAAGGACGGCCTTCCCGTTTGAAAAATCCACCGGGGATTTTTCCCGCAGCATAGGTCTTTTCAATGTAATCGATGGTCAGGGGGAAAAAATCTTGGCCAGGCTTGGCCGACTTCGAGGCCACAACGGTGGCCAACACGATGGTGTCTTCGACATTCACAACCACGGCACCTGAGGCCTGGCGAGCGATCTCGCCGGTTTCCAGCACAACCTTGTGCTGGCCAAATTGAAACTCTTCTTTTGCAATATTGAACACTACAGTTTCCTTCTCTCAATAATAAAAATGCCCGCACGGAGAATCCGAACGGGCATTTTGGTCACATCAACATCCGTTTGACAGGGGGAATGCGATCGTGGGCTCCAATCGACAAGACGATTACTTACGCAGCCCGAGACGCTCGATCAAGGAACGATAGCCCTGCACATTCGTTCGCTTCAGATAATCCAGTAACTTACGACGACGGCTGACCATCTTCAGAAGACCACGACGCGAGTGGTGGTCTTTGGCGTGGGTTTTGAAGTGGTCGGTCAGGTCGTTGATTCGGGCCGTGAGCAGGGCCACCTGAACTTCGGGGCTTCCGGTGTCGGAAGGGGTACGCTGATACTGCGCCATGACGGCGGGTTTGTTTAAGCTGGCGACGGACATGGTTTTCTCCTGAATTGCCGTTGAACTTGCGGTCAGGCCCGCCAAGGCCCGCCGTGCGAACTTCAAATTCAGGTCCCGATGACGCAAAGACCAGAAACGAAGTGGCTTGCGGCTTGAAAGAAAGTCTTTTAAGCCCCAAGCCTTTGAATTATATAGGAAATCTGGCTAGACCGTCTGTGGGTTCAGGCGCTCCACCTTGCTCTGGAGCTTATTCAGGGCGTTCAGATAGGCCTTGGCCGATGCCACGACAATGTCCGGATCGGCGCCAACCCCGTTCACGATCCGTCCCTCTTTTGACAGCCGCATCGTCACCTCACCCTGGGACTCCGTTCCGGTGGTGATGGCATTGACCGAAAAAAGTAAGAGCTCCGAGCCGCTGCCCACCTTCGATTCAATCGCGTTCACCGTGGCGTCCACGGGGCCGTTACCCTTGGCCTGGGTGCTGACTTCCTGACCGTCGATGGAAAAGACCACCTTGGCCTGGGGCTTTTCACCGGTTTCAGAGCTCTGGGCCAGCGAGAGAAATTTGAAGTGCTCACGAGCCTCGCCGATGGCGTCCCCTGAGACCAAGGCCTGAAGATCCTCGTCGAAAATTTCAGACTTTTTGTCGGCGAGCTCTTTGAAGCGGGCAAAGGCGTCGTTCAAGGCCTGTTCACTGTCGAATTCAATGCCAAGTTCCGTCAGGCGCTGCTTGAAGGCGTTGCGCCCCGAAAGCTTGCCCAATGAAATTTTATTGGCCGACCAGCCCACATCCTCGGCACGCATAATTTCGTAGGTCTCACGGTGTTTCAAGACACCGTCCTGGTGAATTCCTGATTCATGCGCAAAGGCATTTGCACCCACCACGGCTTTGTTGGGCTGAACGGGGTAGCCCGTGATCTGGGACACCAAACGCGAGGCGCTGACAATCTGGGTGGTGTCGATCCGGGTGTCACATTTGAAAACATCCTGTCGAACCTTCACCGCCATCACAATTTCCTCAAGGCTGGCATTGCCGGCACGCTCACCCAGTCCATTGATCGTGCATTCCACCTGCCGCGCGCCATTCAACACGGCTGACAGAGAGTTGGCCACCGCCATGCCAAGGTCGTTATGGCAGTGGGCTGACCAGATCACTCGGTCCGCACCCGGCGTGCGGGCGATCAATTCTTTGAAGAGCTGGCCAAGGGACCCAGGAACGCTGTAACCCACCGTGTCGGGCACGTTGATGGTCTTGGCGCCAGCCTTAATCACCTCGCCGAATACCCGTACCAAGAAGTCGGTCTCGCTTCGGATCGCGTCCTCCGCAGAGAACTCCACATCATCGGTGTATTCCAGCGCCATCTTGACGCCCTTCACCGCGGCTTCCACCACCTGATCAGGGCTCATGCGGAGCTTCTTTTCCATATGGATGGGGCTGGTGGCAATGAAGGTATGAATGCGGCTTTTTGCGGCGGGCTTCACGGCCTCGCCCGCGGCACGAATATCCTTTTCGGAAACGCGCGCCAAGGAGCAGACGCGGCTCTCCTTAATGGTCTCGGCAATGGTTCGAATGGCGTCGAAGTCGCCCGGGCTAGCCGCTGCAAAGCCGGCCTCAATCACATCCACCCGAAGCCGCTCAAGCTGCTTGGCGATGCGGATCTTTTCATCCTTGGTCATCGAGGCGCCGGGGCTTTGTTCGCCATCGCGCAAGGTGGTGTCGAAAATAATTAACGAGTCGCTCATGGTCTTGTCCTTTGTTTTTTTGAAGCCCGCCACGCCTTGCCATTCAAACCACGGCACAAGCCCAGCGATGCATCGACTTCAATGGTTGATCAGTGTCGGAAAACTGCCTGCTTATTTCTTTTCCGGCGCAGGAGGGGTTTTAAGGAAACCTGCCGGTGGGGGTCGAGTGTTAGCGCGCGAGGCGCAGTCGACCGAGCGGTAGTAGAAGCGAAGGGGTACGGAATTGAACGTCCATGGAAGAACTATAAATCCTTTTCGTCCGGCTCTGCAAACACTTCCAGCTTTTCCCCACGGGTCTTTCGCCAAAAGAAGAGTGCCCAGCCCGATAGAGCATAGGCCAGCATGACCAAAAACAACAAGGTGGGTGGGTCTTGCGAAATGAGAACAAGGCCAAGTGCGATCAAGAAAATCACGACAAAGGGCACGCTCTTGCGCAGATTCAGGTCCTTGAAGCTGTAAAAAGGCACGCTTGAAACCATGGTGAGGCCCGCATAAACGGCCACCGACCAGACCACCCAACGAAGATCGGTGGCCGACCAGTCGATCCACTTGGTCTCGCGAAGGTCAGTCGCCACCCAGACGAGGCCCGCCAGAAGCGCGGCAGCGGCAGGACTGGGCATGCCCTGAAAAAACCGTTTGTCGACGATGCCGATATTGGTATTAAAGCGAGCCAGTCGTAACGCAGCCCCAGCGATGTAAATGAAGGCCGCAAGCCAGCCCAGTTTACCCATGCTTTGCAAGGACCAGATGTAGATCACCAGGGCCGGTGCAACGCCAAACGACACCATGTCGGCAAGGCTGTCGTACTGGGCGCCGAAATCGGAAGTGGTGTTGGTAAGCCGCGCGACGCGTCCGTCCAGACTGTCGAGCACCATGGCCACAAAGATGGCGATCGCGGCTTCAGCGAACTGGCCATTAAAGGCCTGAACAATCGAGAAGAACCCAGCGAAAAGACAGCCCGTCGTGAACAGATTGGGAAGTAGATAAATGCTGTTTCGACGGCGCGGCTGCATCAGATCACCAGCGGGCAAGCGGCGTGGCGTGGGCCGAGACCTTGTCGCCAACGGCGACCAGGGCCTGGGTGTTAGGCGGGCAATAGACATCGACGCGCGAGCCGAACCGAATAAACCCATAACGCGCACCGCGCATGAGCTCGTCGCCTGGCTTCGCATAGCAAAGAATGCGTCGCGCGACCAGACCTGCGATCTGGATGCAGGTTAGGCTTCGGCCCTGAGCGTCCTGAAGCACGATGGCATTGCGCTCATTCTGTTCGGAGGCCTTGTCCACCGCGGCGTTCAAGAAGGCGCCTGGAAAGTACTGCACCTGGGTGACCCGACCCTGAATGGGGGACCGGTTGGAGTGCACATTGAACACATTCATGAACACACTGATCTTCAGGCTGTCCTGCCCGGTGATGGGATCAACGGCCTTGCCGACCACCACCACACGGCCGTCCGCGGGCGAGGTAATGAGCCCTTCGCCCAGGGGCGGTGTACGCGCCGGATCACGGAAAAACTGGATCACGAAGATCGCCACGATCCAGAGAAACACCGCCAGGGCTTCCCATCCCAGCGCCGAAGCCACGATGGCCAAGAGGACACTGAGCGCAATGAACGGCCAGCCCTCTCGGGCGAGGATGGGATGAGGGTAGCTACGAACGTCGCAATCAGCCATACGCGTGAGATTCAGTTACGGGTTTGATCAACAAGTTTGTTGGCCTTGATCCAGGGCATCATGGCGCGAAGACGCTCGCCAACCTGCTCAATCGGATGCTCGGCCATCAGACGACGACGGGACAACAGCGTGGGCGCACCGGCGCGATTCTCAAGGATGAATTCCTTGGCATATTCGCCCGTCTGGATTCGAACCAAAGCCTCTTTCATGGCCTTCTTGGTCTCTTCCGTCACAACCTTGGGACCCGTCACATACTCGCCGAATTCCGCATTGTTGGAGATTGAATAGTTCATGTTGGCAATGCCGCCTTCGTAGATCAGGTCGACAATTAGCTTGAGTTCATGCAGGCACTCAAAGTAAGCCATTTCCGGCGCATAACCCGCCTCGACCAGAGTCTCAAAACCGGCCTTGATCAATTCCACCGTGCCGCCACAGAGAACCGCCTGCTCACCGAAGAGGTCAGTCTCAGTTTCCTCGCGGAAGTTGGTCTGGATGATGCCGGCCTTGCCGCCGCCGATCGCACTGGCGTAAGAAAGCGCAATCGCGCGAGCATTGCCGGTGGTGTCTTGATGAACCGCAATCAGGCAAGGCACGCCGCCGCCCTGGGCATAGGTTCCGCGAACGGTATGGCCGGGTGCCTTCGGCGCAATCATGATCACATCAAGATCCGCACGGGGGTTGACCTGGCCATAGTGAACGTTGAATCCGTGGGCGAAGGCCAAGGCTGCGTTTTGCTTGATGACTGGCGCGATCTCATTGGCATAGACAGCGCCAATATGCTCGTCGGGCATCAGCAGCATGACCACATCGGCATCTTTGACCGCATCTTTGATCTCCGCCGCCTTCAGGCCAGCCTTCTCTACTTTGGCCCAGGAAGGGCCGCCCTTACGCACGCCAACGACGACATTGCAGCCGCTGTCATTAAGGTTCAAGGCGTGGGCATGGCCCTGGGAGCCGTAACCGATGATGGCAATTTTCTTGCCTTTGATGAGCGCAAGGTCGGCGTCTTTGTCGTAAAAAACATTCATGATGGTTCCTTTGCTTATTTAAACTTTAAGAATGCGATCGCCACGGGAAATTCCCGAGGAGCCCGTTCGCACGGTTTCAAGAATCGAGCCCTCTTCCAATGCTTCAATGAAGGCGTCGCATTTGCTGCTGTCACCGGTCAGCTCAATGGTGTAGGTTTTGTCCGTGACATCAATGATTCGACCGCGAAAGATATCCGCCATTCGCTTCATCTCCTCACGCTCTTTGCCCACTGCCCTCACCTTGATGAGCATCAGCTCACGCTCAATGTGAGGATGCTCGACCAGGTCCACCACCTTCACCACGTCGATGAGGCGGTTCAGGTGCTTGGTGATTTGCTCAATCAGGTCTTCGCTGCCCTTCGACACAATGGTCATTCGTGACAGTGACGGGTCTTCGGTCGGCGCCACCGTCAGGGTTTCAATGTTGTAGGCGCGCGCCGCAAAAAGGTCGACCACGCGAGACAACGCGCCAGGCTCGTTTTCGATAAGGATCGAAATGATGTGTCGGTTATTGGTTGAATAGTTCATCGCGGGCCCCTTAGAGATCTTCTGCGCCAAGCAACATCTCAGACAAGCCCTTACCGGCTTGAACCATGGGCCAGACGTTTTCTTCTCGGTCGGTGATGAAGTCCATGAACACCAGGCGATCCTTCATGGCAAAGGCTTCGCGCAGCGCGGGTTCGACGTCCTGTGGCTTGGTGATCTGCATACCCACATGGCCATAGGCCTCGGCGAGCTTCACAAAATCAGGCAGTGAATCCATGTAGGACTCGGCGTAGCGGCTCTCGTATTCGATTTCCTGCCACTGCCGAACCATACCGAGGTAACGGTTGTTCAGGTTGATCACCTTCACCGGAAGGTTGTACTGCTGGCAGGTGGAGAGCTCTTGAATGCACATCTGAATCGAACCCTCGCCCGTGACGCAGGCCACCTCCGCGTTGGGATGCGCAAGCTTGACGCCCATGGCGTAAGGCAGACCTACACCCATCGTGCCAAGCCCGCCGGAATTGATCCACCGACGGGGCTGGTCAAACTTATAGAACTGGGCGGCAAACATCTGATGCTGACCCACGTCCGACGTGATGAAGGCCTCGCCCTTGGTCACTTCCCAGAGTTTTTCCACCACATATTGCGGCTTGATCACCGAGCTGCCTTGGTCGTAGGCCAGGCAGTTCTTGCCGCGCCACTGCTGAATCTGATCCCACCACTTGCCCAGCTCTTTCTTGTTCGGGCCCTGACCTGCGGCAATCGCCTCTTTGATCTGGCTGATCATTTCGCGCATGACCTCGGACACATCACCCACGATAGGAAGGTCCACCTTCACGCGCTTTGAAATGGACGATGGGTCGATATCGACGTGAATAATCTTGCGCGGGTTTTGCGCAAAGTGCTTGGGGTTGCCGATCACTCGGTCATCGAAGCGGGCACCAATGCCCACCAGCACGTCGCAGTGCTGCATGGCCATGTTGCATTCGTAGGTGCCATGCATGCCGGGCATGCCAAGGAATTTCTCGTTGGTGGCCGGATACGCGCCCAGCCCCATCAGGGTGTTGGTGCATGGGTAGCCAAGAAGATCGACCAGTTCGCGAAGCTCACGATGGGCATTGCCCAAAATAATTCCGCCACCGGTATAGATCATGGGGCGCTCGGCAGAGAGAATCGCCTGAACGGCCTTTTTGATCTGCCCCGTGTGCCCTTTGACCACGGGGTTGTAAGAACGCATCGAGACTTCTTTGGGGTAATCGAACTTGCACCGGTCTCGGGTGATGTCCTTCGGGATGTCCACCAGCACGGGGCCGGGACGGCCCGTGCGCGCCAGGTAGAAAGCCTTCTTGATGGTGGAGGCGAGATCTCGCACATCCTTCACCAGAAAGTTGTGCTTCACGCAGGGGCGCGTAATGCCCACGGTGTCACACTCTTGGAAGGCGTCTAGCCCGATGGCGTGGGTGGGCACCTGGCCCGAGAGAATCACCATCGGCACCGAGTCCATATAGGCCGTGGCAATGCCGGTGACGGCGTTGGTGGCGCCCGGTCCGCTGGTGACTAGGCAGACACCCACTTTTTCAGTAGAGCGTGCGTAGGCGTCAGCAGCATGAACGGCAGCCTGCTCGTGACGAACGAGCACATGCTGAAACTTCTTCTGTTTGTATATCTCGTCGTAGATGTAGAGGACGGCACCGCCAGGGTAGCCAAAGATGTGTTCAACCTGCTCTTCATGCAGGCAACGAATGACGATTTCTGCGCCAGTAATTTCCATAGGTTTTCGGTCCTATCAAGTTCCAGTGATCCTTGCCCGCCGGCACCACCCGAATTCGATCGTCCGAATTCCAGCGACACAGACCTTGCGACAAGGGCTTTGAGTTGACGGATCGCCGTTGCTGGGTCTTGTGGAACCAGTACCGGCAAGGTCAAGCGGCGTAATTTAGCACAAGCACGTATGATTTCGCCATTCCGAAGGCTTCTCTCCAAGGGCTTCCCCTTCATGCAAAGCATCGATCCCAAGAGTTCAACCAACCGCACCCACGACACCCAGGCCCTGCCCGACCGCAGCCCATCGGGGACACCCACCCCGCCGGCCACCGTCTGGAGGCGCTTCATGGGCATGGTCTATGAGGGTCTGTTGCTCTTTGGCCCCCTGCTGATCCTTGGTTTTCTTTACTCGGTGGTCGTGGATTTCAGCGACCGTGCCGACCCCGCAACCCTTCCGTTAAAGCGCCTCGGGCTTCAGTTATTTTTGGGCGGGGCGCTGCTTGCTTATTTTGTGTGGGGATGGACCAAGAATCGGTGCACCCTTCCCATGCAGACCCTGGGCCTTCGAGTGGAAAGCCGAGAAGGCGGCCCGTTGAGTCAGGGCCGCGCGCTTCTTCGCGCCTTCATTGCGGTGCCCAGTGTTCTGTCAGGTCTTGGGATTCTCTGGGCGATGATCGATCGAGATTCCCAGACCCTTCACGACCGGCTGTCGGGCTCGCGCCTTGTGCACATTCCCGTGAAGCGAATGCTCTGACCCGTCACCGGGCCAGAGCGTTAGTGCACAACCCGGTCAAAGGCAAAGTCACCGTTTTTAAAATCCACCGGGATCACATCATTGGGCCCAAACCGGCCTTCAAGAATCAGCTTGGCCACGGGGTTTTCGATCCGCTGCTGAATGGCACGCTTCAAGGGCCTTGCGCCATACAGAGGATCGAAGCCTGCCTTGGCAATCTCATCAAGTGCGGTGTCCGAGACCTCAAGCTTCATGCCATGAGCTTCAATTCGAGCCTCAAGTCGCTGAAGCTGAATGCTCGCAATGCCTCGGATATGCCGAGGATCCAGCGCGTGAAAAACCACGATCTCATCGATGCGGTTAATGAACTCGGGCCTGAAGTGGGAACGCACCTCGGTCATCACGGCCTCTTTGATGGTCTCCGAGGCTGAACCGCTCAGGCGCTGAATTTCTTGTGAACCCAGGTTCGAGGTCATCACCACCACCGTGTTGCGAAAGTCCACTGTTCGACCCTGACCGTCGGTCAGCCGGCCATCGTCCAAGACCTGCAGCAGCACATTGAACACATCCGGGTGGGCTTTCTCCACTTCGTCCAAAAGAATTACGCTGTAGGGCTTGCGACGAACACTCTCCGTCAGCGTGCCGCCCTCTTCATAGCCAACATAGCCTGGGGGCGCACCAATCAGACGCGAGACGGAATGCTTTTCCATGAACTCGCTCATGTCGATCCGAACCAGGTGCTCTTCGGAATCGAACAAAAACTGCGCCAGCGCTTTGCATAGCTCCGTCTTGCCCACCCCGGTGGGACCAAGAAAAAGAAATGACCCATAAGGGCGGTTCGGATCAGAAAGCCCAGCACGCGATCGACGAATGGCATCGGCCACCAAGGTCACCGCCTCGTCTTGGCCGACCACACGATCATGCAGATGGGCCTCCATGGCAAGAAGCTTGTCGCGCTCGCCCGTCATCATCTTGGACACAGGAATGCCTGTCGCCCGAGAAACCACCTCGGCGATCTCTTCAGCTCCCACCTGAGTGCGCAGCAAACGAGGCTTGGCAGCCTCAACATCGCCAGACGAATCGGCGGCCTTCAGGCGGGCCTCAAGCTCTGGGAGCCGACCGTACTGAAGTTCAGAGACCTTCTGCCAGTCACCCTTTCGGGTGTGGGTTTCGATTTCGTGGCGAACCTGATCGATCTCCTCTTTGATCGACTGAGAACCTTGGACCGCAGCCTTTTCAGCCTTCCAGACTTCCTCAAGATCGGCCGACTCGCGTTCGAGCTTGTCAATCTCTTGCTCAAGCAGCTCAAAGCGCTTTCGTGATGCCTCGTCCTTTTCTTTACGAACGGCCTCGCGCTCAATCTTGAGCTGAATCAATCGACGATCAAGCTTGTCCATGGACTCGGGCTTGGAATCAATCTCCATCTTGATCCGAGACGCTGCCTCATCGATGAGGTCAATCGCCTTGTCGGGAAGAAAACGGTCGGTGATGTAGCGATTGGAAAGCTCGGCCGCAGCGACGATGGCCGGATCCGTGATTTCGACGCCATGATGGATCTCGTAACGCTCTTGCAGGCCGCGAAGAATCGCAATCGTGGCCTCCACGGAAGGCTCACCCACCAAGACTTTTTGGAAGCGTCGCTCCAAGGCCGCATCTTTTTCGATGTACTTGCGGTATTCGTCCAGCGTGGTGGCGCCAATGCAGTGAAGTTCGCCTCGCGAGAGCGCCGGCTTCAACATATTGCCGGCATCCATGGCGCCTTCGGCCTTGCCTGCACCCACCATGGTGTGGATCTCGTCAATAAAGACAATCGGGTGCCCGGCAGGATGTGACTCGGACATCTGCGCGATGTCTTTCAGCACCGCCTTCAGACGCTCTTCGAATTCACCGCGATACTTGGCACCCGCCAAAAGCGCGGCCATGTCCAAGGTCAGAACCACCTTACCCTTTAAGCCCTCGGGCACTTCGCCATTGACGATGCGTTGGGCCAGCCCCTCGACGATGGCGGTCTTGCCCACGCCGGGTTCGCCAATCAGCACAGGATTGTTCTTGGTGCGACGCTGAAGGATCTGAATGCAACGACGGATCTCGTCGTCTCGGCCGATCACCGGGTCAAGCTTGCCCCGAGCGGCTCGTTCGGTCAGATCCACGCAGTATTTCTTCAATGATTCCCGCTGGCCTTCGGCCTCGGCGGAATCCACAGACTGGCCGCCTCGAACGGCGTTGATGGCCAGATCCAGATGGGCGCGGGTGAGCCCGGCCTCACGCAGTAATTTTCCTGCGGGGCCTTTGTCATCGGAGAGGGCCAAAAGGAAGAGTTCACTCGCGATGAACTGGTCACCACGGCTCTGCGCCTCGCGGTCCGTCAGATTCAAAAGCTTCACAAGTTCAGAGCCCACCGTGACCTGGCCTTCGGGCTTGGAGACCTTTGGAAGGCTCGCCAGTGCGCTGTCAACCGCCTGTGCGAGTCGCTGGGTGTTCACACCGGCCCGGGACAGCAGTGACTGGGTCGACCCCTCGTCTTGCCTGAGCAAGGCAAGCAAAAGATGCAAAGGCTCAATGGTCGGGTTGTCGGCGCCCACAGCAAGGCTCTGGGCGTCCGAGATGGCCTGTTGGAAGGCCGTGGTCAGTTTGTCCATTCTCATGATTCATCTCACTCAAAGAGTGTGGCTTCGGCCACGTTGAATCAGAAGATGGGGGCGCGACTAGCGAAATTCAAGACGTCGGATCGGACTTCGGTCTTCCAGCTCATTCACATAGGCCTCGATCCCAGCCGATTCGCGCTCCAAAAATCTGGCTACTGCGTCTTTAAATTGAGGTTGAGCCAGCCAATGAGCGGAATAGGTTTTCACGGGGGTAAAGCCGCGGGCCAGCTTGTGCTCCCCTTGCGCGCCGCCCTCGAAACGCTGAATACCCTGCCCGATGGCCCATTCGATGGGTGTGTAATAAGCAAGCTCAAAGTGCAGGCTGTCGACCCGCTCCACCGCACCCCAGTAACGGCCATAGAGCACCTCACCGCTTCGCAACAACAGTGAAGCCGCAATCGGGTGGTGCTGTCGATCGGCCAGACACAACACCAGAGCCTGCGGCATGGTCTTCGCCAGATGCAGGAAGAATTCAAGATTTAAATAGGGCGTTGATCGGTGCTCGCGATAGGTGCGGGCATAGCACGCATAAAAGAATTCCCAGACCTCGGGCGTGATTTCTTCCCCCGACAACACCCGGGTGGTCACACCCGCATCACGGACTTTTCGTCGCTCCGCCTTCACTTTTTTTCGCTTGGGCTGGGTCAGGCTGCTCAGATAATCCTCAAAGGCTTGAAAGCCAAGGTTACGCCAGTGGAACTGAACACCCTCGCGGATCAACCAGCCCGAGGCCTTCAGCTCGGAGAGATCGAGCTCGTCTGGAAAAAGAATGTGAGCGGAAGACAAGCCCGCCGACTGAACCTGGGACTGGAGCGCTTCAATGAGTGTTGATCGGGCTTTTGGTGATTGAGTCAGAAGCCTTGCCCCAGGGATTGGCGAAAATGGAATCGCCACCAATAACTTCGGAAAGTAATCAAACCCCGCGCGCTCGTAGGCGTCCGCCCAAGCCCAGTCAAAAACATATTCGCCGTAGGAATGGTCTTTCAGATAAAGGGGTGCGGCCCCCAGCAGAGCCCCATGATCATCCCTCACCGTCAGCGGAATCGGCTGCCAGCCAGTGTCGGCACGGGTGCAGCCGGTCTCTTCCAGCCCCGAGAGAAACTCCCAACGCAACATGGGGCATGCCGAGGATGAGTCGCCCAGAAGGCCGTTCCACTCGTCGCGATCAATCTCGGAATAGGACCCCGTCAGGGTTAGGTGATGCGCCATACGCTTAGTCTAAAGTCTTATTGCCAAACTCGATGGATTCACCTAATGTATCTACATGAATATACATTGGGGTGAACGCATGAAACTGCAGATTGCAAAATGGGGAAATAGCCTCGCCGTTCGGCTGCCGAGCGATTGCGTTCGTCAGGCCGGTCTGCGCGAGGGCGACCGAGTCAACGCCGAGGTTGACGCTTATGGACAGATTCACCTGACGCCGGAGCAGTCTTTTGACAAGGCAGCGCTCTTGATTCGGTTGCGCAAGCTCCACGGAAAACGGCAGGTCACGGACCCCATCGTTGAACAAATGCGCAAGACTGAGCGCTATTGATGGTCTACCTTGACACCAGTGTCGCCGTCTCACTCTTCACGCCCGAGACCACTTCGACGGCCGCCCTCGAGTGGCTGGAAAATAGCGAAGAGCCCATCATCGGTTGCGATTGGATTCGTACCGAGTTCTCAAGCGCGCTCGCCATGAAACACCGGCTTGGCCAGCTCACGACCCGAGAATTAAAGACCACCCAGTCAGAATTTGACCGATTTTTAAACTCTGGGATCCAGCTCGCGCCAGTGTCTCGCGCCATGTTTGCCCATGCGGCAACGCTCGCCGGCCAGCCAAGCAACAAACTTCGTGCGGGCGACTCACTGCACCTGGCGGCGGCTTTAGCGCTCAATGCAAGCGCCATAGCGACGTTTGATTCAACACTCGGCATCAACGCCAAAAGGCTTGGCCTTAAAACCCCGCTTCGCGCACCAGCGTCTTGATCAGGACGACCACCGTTTTAACGCGTCGTCGTCTTGTTTGCGAGGCTCGACCCAGCGTTCGCCTGCCGGCAACATTTCTTTTTTCCAAAACGGTGCCTTGGACTTCAGAAAATCCATGATGAAGGCACAGGCCTCAAGCGCCGCTTCGCGGTGTGCACTGGTCACACCCACCCAGACAATCTCGTCAGCGGGCTGAAGGTCGCCAATACGATGAATCACTCGCGCATTCAGCAGCGGCCATCGCGCGTGGGCCTGATCCAGAATGTCCTGAATGCTGGACTCGGTCATGCCCGGGTAATGTTCCAGGCGAAGCCGAGCCACGGCGTCCCCCTCATTGCGATCACGCACCGTGCCAACAAACGAAGCCGTGGCTCCCACTCGAGTGTCCCAACGACCGTCGTCGTGACAACGAAGCAGACGCATCTCCTCGCCAACATCAAAGGGCTCGGCCTGGACGCGGACCGGGCGCATCATCCCCCCGTCACCGGCGGAAAAAAGGCCACTTCGTCGCCTTCCGAGATCGAATCATTGTCATGGGCCATTCGTTGATTAACCGCCCCACGAATGGCTCGCGTGGGGTCAAGGGCCTCTGACCAGCCGCCCCCGCGGGCCCGAAGGTGCTCACGAAGGCCAGCAAGCGTTCTGACATCTTCTGGCAGAAGCAGCGTCTCGTCGTCGGTGCCAGTCTGTTCCCGAAGCGAGGCAAACAACCTCAGTCGAATCTTCATGGTTTTGGTTTTGATGATCTTCAGTAAAACGAAGTGTAGGGAATAAAGCAAACAGTTTGTCCAACACGAACCGGGGTTGAAGCAGGAATCTCAATCAATCCCTCTGACTGAGTCACGGAGGACAACACCCCCGAGTTCTGACGATCATGAATTTGTGCACAACCCTGCGCGTCAATCCAGCCACGAAGGTATTCCTGACGTGCATCGGGCTTAGGCCAGTCGAATCCGGATGGCACCGCCTTGGTGATCAGCGCGGGTGACTGGCCTCCCATCATCTTGAGAATGGCCGGGCGCACCAAAAGCATAAAGGTGACCCATGCGGCGACGGGGTTACCCGGCATCCCCATGAAAACCGCTCGCCCAATCTGACCCGCGGCAAAAGGTTTGCCTGGCTTGATCGCGATCTTCCAAAGATCAAGACGCCCCAGAGCGCTGATGGCCGCCTTGATGTGGTCTTCCTCGCCCACCGAGACACCACCGCAGGTGAGAACAAGGTCTGATCTCTCGGAAGCTTCGTGAAGACGATCTCGGGTCCGATCAAACTGATCAGGAAGGCAGCCCATGTCGAAGACCTCACAGCCGAGCGATTGCACAAGGCCAACGATCATCGGTCGATTACTGTCGTAGATCTGCCCCGGCCCAAGTGAGTCTCCGGGTTGACGCAGCTCATCGCCAGATGAGAACACCGAAACCTTCAAACGACGAATGACTTCCAGCTCAGCAATCCCCACCGAGGCCGCAAGACCCAGGTCGGCGGCCTGCAGTCGATGGCCTGCTTTGAGCAATCGCTGACCGGCAGCAAGGTCGCCCGCGCGGGGACGAATATTCTGACCAGGGGCCACCGGTGCAAGAAGCTGAATTCGGCCATCGTCATGAAGCTGAACCTGTTCCTGCATCACGACCGCATTGGCCCCCAAGGGAATGGGCGCCCCAGTGAAAATTCGGGCCACGGTGCCCGGTGTCAAAGCGACGCCGGGGTGTCCTGCTGCAATACGCTGACTCACCACCAAAGGTTCCAAGGCGTTGTTCATCTCGACGGCCACCCCTGCATAGCCGTCCATCTGGCTGTTGTCGTAGGAAGGTACGTCCAGCGGTGACACCACCTCGTTAGCAAGAACACGCCCGAGCGCTGCGCGAAGACCAATCGATTCGGAACCCGTGACTGGACTCACCGATTCAAGAAGATGATCAAGAGCTTCTTCGAGGGTTTTCATGCAACGCTCCCGATGGAATCGCCCCGCAACGCTTAGAGTGCGCGGCTTGCGATCAGCTGTTTGAGATGCTCGACATCCTGGCCGATGGCCTCGACACGCTGGGGCTTAGATTCAAGATCCTCAAGCCCCTTGGGACGCGGCGCGGGCCGGCCAAGCGCCTCTTCGATGGTCTCACCGAACTTCGCGGGAAGCGCGGTTTCCAGGCAGACCATGGGCACGCCCGGCTCAAGGAACTTCCTTCCCACAAAGACACCGTCGGCCGTATGGGGGTCAATCACCCGCGAATAACGCCGATCAATGTCACGAATGGTTTCCAGTCGATTCTGATGGGTGCTCTTGCCCGAGCGCACGCCACTGTCTTGAACCCGCTGCCAGGCTGGCGTACCCGCAAGGGAGAACTGGCCCGTCTGCGCCAGCTGCCGCCAGAGACCGGCAAGCCTCTCGCCATCTTGGTCAAGCATCAGAAAGACATAGCGTTCAAAATTCGACGCCTTGGAAATGTCCATGGAGGGGCTTGAGGTGAGATAGGTTTCCTTGGCGCCTCGAACCCGGTAAACGCCGGTGCGGAAAAACTCATCGAGCACATCATTTTCATTGGTGGCCACAATCAGCCGGTGAACCGGCAGCCCCATGGATTTCGCCATGTAGCCTGAAAACACATTGCCAAAGTTGCCGGAGGGTACGGAAAACGAAACGGGATCACCCAGGGCAAGGCCATGGGCCTCAACGGCCGCGAAGTAGCCTTTGAAGTAATAAACCACCTGAGACATGATGCGGGCCCAGTTGATCGAATTCACCGTGCCAATCCGCCACCGGGACTTGAACTCGAGGTCGGCCGAGACAGCCTTCACCATGTCCTGGCAGTCATCGAACACCCCCGCGACGGCGAGGTTGTGAATGTTGGGCTCTTGAAGGGAATACATCTGGGCCCGTTGGAAGGCACTCATTCGACCCTGCGGAGACAGCATGAACACCGAGACCGCCTGCTTGTCTCGCATGGCATATTCCGCGGCGCTGCCCGTATCCCCCGAGGTTGCGCCAAGAATATTCAGCGTCTGGCCGCGACGGGTGAGCACGGCCTCAAAGAGCTGGCCCAGCATCTGCATCGCCATGTCTTTGAAGGCCAGCGTGGGGCCGTTCGAGAGTTCCAAAATTGAAATGGGCGCGCCCTGCTCAAGACCAAGAGGGCGAAGCGGCGCGATGTCCGGATGATGAAATTTCTCTTCCGTGTAGGCGGCCGCGGTCAGACGATCCAGCTCGGCTCGCTCCATGTCGTCGGCGAAACGAGAAATCACTTCCGCCGCAAGCTTGGCGTACGACAAGCCCGACAGGCCGCGAATCTGGTCCATCGAAAACCTGGGCATCGACTGCGGCATGGCAAGCCCACCGTCTTGCGCAAGCCCTTCCAGCAAGATGTCTTCAAAGCCACCCATGGAGGCGGCGGGCTTGGCCGCTCGGGTAGAGACGTACTGCAGACTCATGCGAACGATTCCATACGAAGCACCACAGCCTCGGAGAGCACCGTGGGAAGCGCCTCGATGGCGCGCATCGCGTCCCGCATATTCCTCTCAAGACAGAGATGGGTCATCAAGATGACATCGGTCTCATCGGCACCCTCTTCAGGTTCACGCTGAATGAAGGCATCAATCGAAATCTGACGATCGGCCAAGGCCCGGGTGATGTCAGCCAAAACACCGGGCTTGTCTTTCACACGAAGCCGCATGTAGTAGCACGACTCAATCTCATCGATGGCGACCACCGAAAGATCGGCCATGGCGTCCGCCTGAAACGACAGCGGGGGAACACGGTTGGCCGGGTCGGCAGTCAGCGTTCGGGCGACATCCACAAGGTCAGCAATCACCGCACTTGCGGTGGGCTCTGCACCCGCGCCTTTGCCGTAATACATGGTGTGCCCCACCGCATCGCCCTTCACCCAGACGGCATTCATGGCCCCTTCCACATTGGCAATAAGCTTCTTGGATGAGATCAGCGTGGGGTGCACCCGAAGCTCGACACCCTTGGCATGCCGCTTGGTGATGCCCAGAAGCTTGATGCGATAGCCAAGCTGTTCGGCATAACGGATGTCTTTGGCATCCAGCTTCGAGATGCCTTCAATGTGGGCGCGATCAAACTGCACCGGCATACCAAAGGCAATCGATGCCATCAGTGTGGCCTTATGGGCAGCATCAACCCCTTCGATATCGAAGGTTGGGTCGGCTTCGGCATAGCCGAGTCGTTGGGCTTCTTTGAGCACATCGGCAAAGGCAAGCCCCTTGTCACGCATCTCCGAGAGAATGAAGTTGGTGGTGCCGTTGATGATGCCGGCAATCCATTCAATCTTATTGGCGGTGAGCCCCTCGCGAAGTGCCTTGATGATGGGAATGCCACCGGCCACGGCCGCCTCAAAGGCAACCATCACGCCCTGCTTTTGAGCGGCGGCGAAGATCTCGTTGCCATGCACGGCCAAAAGCGCCTTGTTGGCGGTGACCACATGCTTGCCATGAGCGATCGCCTCCATAACAAAATTTTTGGCAAAGCCATAGCCACCAATCAGTTCCACCACCACATCAATCGATGGGTCACGCGCCATGGCCATCGCGTCATCAAAAAACCGGGCGCGACCCGCCGTCATGGCCTGCGCCTTGGTCGCATCAAGATCAGAGACTGCTGTGATGGTGATGGCACGGCCTGCCCGACGCCGAATGTCTTCCGCGTTTCGCTCAAGCACCGCCCATGTGCCACCACCTACCGTGCCCAGGCCAGCAAGGCCAACACGCAAAGCATTCTGGGTCATACGGCACCTCCCGAGGCGTCAGCCGCCGACGTGACCGCCGGTTGAATCAATCCGTCTTTGCGAAACATCTCTTTAATGCCGCGCACGGCCTGACGGGTGCGCTGCTCGTTTTCAATCAGGGCGAATCGAACATGGTCATCCCCGTATTCACCGAAACCGATGCCGGGCGAGACCGCCACCTTGGCCTCGAGCAAGAGCTTTTTAGCAAACTCGAGCGAACCAAGATGTTTGTAGGCGGGAGGAATTTCGGCCCAGACGTACATCGACGCCTTAGGCACTTCGACATCCCATCCGGCCTCAATCAGGCCTTTGGTCAGGACATCACGGCGTGCCTGATATTTCACTCGAACCTCTTCGACACAGTCTTGCGGACCCTCAAGCGCAATCACCGACGCGACCTGAATGGGCGTGAAGGTTCCGTAGTCGTGATAGCTCTTGATTCTGGCCAAGGCGCTGACCAGCTCTTTGTTACCCACCATGAAGCCCACACGCCATCCGGCCATGTTGTAGCTCTTGCTCATGGTGAAGAATTCCACGGCGACATCACGAGCACCCGGCACCTGCATGATGGAAGGCGGCTTAAAGCCGTCGAAGCAGATGTCGGCATAAGCCAGGTCGTGCACCACCAAAATGTCATGCTGCTTGGCCAGCGCCACAATCCGCTCGAAGAAATCAAGCTCAACACACTGCGCCGTGGGGTTGCTGGGAAAACCAAGAATGATCATCTTGGGCTTGGGGATCGACTCTCGAATGTTTCGCTCAAGCTCGTCGAAAAAATCAAGGCCGCGGCCCATACGGAACGACTGAATGCTGGCACCAGCAATGATCGCGCCGTAGATGTGAATGGGATAGCTTGGGTTGGGGACCAGAACCGTGTCGCCATGATCCAGGGTGGCCAGCATCAGATGGGCCAGGCCTTCCTTGCTTCCAATCGTGACAATGGCCTCGGATTCCGGGTCAAGGTCCACATCAAAACGCGTCTTGTACCAGTTGCAGATGGCCTTACGAAGCCGGGGAATACCTTTGGAGACCGAATAACCGTGGGTGTGTTCCTTGGTGGCTGTCTCCACGAGTTTGTCGACAATATGCTGGGGGGTTGGACCATCGGGGTTACCCATGCTCATGTCAATGATGTCTTCGCCCTGACGACGGGCCGCCATCTTCAATTCACCCGTGATGTTGAACACATAGGGTGGGAGACGCTCAATACGCGGAAATGGCTTCATAGGTGGTTTTCGGACTTCGCCCTGAAATTGGGAAAAACCTCAACTTTAACTTAGCCCGGCCCTTCCAAAAAAGCCAAAAAAACCTGCTAGGCTCTTTCCCAATGGCCCTGTCACCTCTGACCACCACCTTGAACCCCCAGGCGACCCAAGGCGCCTTTGGCATTAACGCCCACGGCCCCGGCTACATCGAGGTCAACGGCGAACGCTTTCAAGAGTCTCTAATTCTTCATCCCGACCATGGCCCCACCCCCCTGGGGCGGCTTTCGGCTGCAGAACTCTCGGCCAAGGAAGCCCTTCAGGTGGCGGATATGAAGCCTGAAATCTTGCTTGTGGGCACAGGCAGCCGTCAGGTGTTCCTTCGGCCCGAACAACTTGTTCCGCTGACCGAGCGTCGTATTGGCGTCGAATGCATGTCCACCGCTGCCGCGGCCCGAACCTTCAACCTATTGGTCTCAGAAGGTCGAAAAGTGATCGCCCTTTTGCTGATTGAACCCCATGCCCCAACCCCCTGAAAGAAAGGTCGCACTGCGCCATGCCACTTCCTAAGGCCCCCACCAAGCCAGCATCGGTCGTTCACGCCACCCCCGAGGTGGTTGCCAAACCGGGCCGCCCTTCGAAAGCCAAGTCAGCCGTGAAGCAGCCCGCCCTTCAGACACTCTCGTCCGATGACGCAGCAGTCATCGAGCCTGTGCGGGTTCAGAACACCGGCTACGGCACGGCGCCCCGTGCGCCCCAACAGGCCGCACCTCAGCCCCGCCTCATGAGCGCTGGGCTGCTTCGCGAGCCTCGCCGACGCACCGACCCTGACGCCGCAAAGACCTTTGTGCTTGACACCAATGTCCTCATGCACGACCCCAGCAGCCTCTTTCGTTTTGAAGAGCACGATGTCTTCTTGCCCATGATGACGCTTGAAGAACTCGACAACCACAAAAAAGGCATGTCGGAAGTTGCACGAAACGTGCGACAAGTGACCCGTTCGCTGGACGCGCTGATCGACGCGATCTCTGGCGAGGTGGGTGGCAAGAGCAAAATTGGTGAAGGCATCCCGTTGTCCGCGCTTGGCAACAAAGATGCGACAGGTCGTCTGTTTTTTCAGACGCAGCCCATGGGCCATGAGCCCGTTCGCAACATCGAAGGATTCGAAACGGGCAAGGCGGACAACCAGATTCTGGCCGTGGTGCGCGCGCTGCAGGCGCAGCAAAAAGACCGCGTGGTGGTTCTGGTGTCCAAGGACATCAATATTCGAATCAAGGCGCATGCGCTTGGTCTTCCCGCGGAGGACTACTTCAATGACCAGGTGATCGATGACGCCGATCTGCTTTATTCCGGCGCGATGGCGCTTCCCGAAGGGTTCTGGGACAGCCACGGAAAAAAACTGGAGTCATGGCAGCAGGCGGGCTACACCTTTTACCGAATCACCGGGCCGCTCTGTGCGGCCTTTCATGTCAATCAGTTTGTGTACGACGCGGGCGCGACGCCTTTATTTGCCATCGTGCAAGAGGTGCAAGGCAAGACCGCTGTATTGCGAACGCTTCGCGACTTCAGCCACGCCAAAAACAGCGTCTGGGGCATCACAGCCCGTAACCGCGAACAGAACTTCGCGCTCAATCTTTTGATGAATCCCGAGATCGATTTTGTGAGTCTTCTTGGCCAGGCGGGCACTGGAAAGACACTTCTCGCATTGGCGTCGGGGCTTGCCCAGATTCTCGAAACCAAGATTTACAACGAGATCATCGTGACCCGTGCCACGGTGCCTTTGGGCGACGACATCGGATTTCTGCCAGGCACCGAAGAAGAAAAAATGCAGCCCTGGATGGGGGCGTTGGAAGACAACCTGGAGGTGCTCAATCGAGGCGTGGAAGGTGGCGGCGACTGGGGCCGATCGGCAGCAGCAGACTTAATCCGAACCCGCATCAAGGTGAAGTCACTGAACTTCATGCGAGGTCGAACCTTCATCAACAAATTCTTGATCATCGACGAGGCACAAAACCTCACGCCCAAGCAGATGAAGGCGTTGATCACCCGCGCTGGACCGGGCACCAAGGTGGTCTGCATGGGCAACATCGCACAGATTGATTCCCCCTACCTGACGGAAGGTTCCTCGGGCTTGACCTATGTGGTGGATCGATTCAAAGGCTGGGGCCATGGAGGCCATGTCACCCTGCAACGCGGCGAGCGCTCGCGACTGGCCGACTTTGCGACCGAGGTGTTGTAGTCGAATCAGTGGCCAAGACTTGTCGCGAAGGTTGCGAGATTCTTGGCGTCCCCTAGGGGATTCGAACCCCTGTACTCACCGTGAAAGGGTGATGTCCT
>JBBAQV010000005.1:27425-30247 GCA_040400125.1 Burkholderiaceae bacterium | reverse complement strand
CGGGGCAGACTTTCCACCTGATGAATGGCCTTGGGCACCTTGTAGTTTGCGATCTCTTTTTTGAGTGAAATGATCATCGCCTCGGAGTCGAGCTTCACGCCCGGCTTGGCCACCACCACGGCGGTCACGGCCTCGCCGAAATCCGGGTGAGGAATGCCGATCACTGCGGCCTCGTCGACACCGGACATGTCGTCAATCAGCATTTCAATCTCTTTCGGGTAGACGTTGTAGCCCCCCGTGATGATGAGATCTTTGCTTCGGCCCACAAGATTCAGGTAGCCGTCGGCGTCCCACTTGCCCATATCGCCCGTCTTAAACCAGCCGTCGGGAGAGAGTTCCTCCTTGGTCTTCTCGGGCATGCGCCAATACCCCGAAAAGACATTGGGGCCTTTCACCTCCACGCCGCCGATCAGTGAGTCAATGCCTCGCTTGGGCTGAATGACCTGGCCATGGTCATCCAAGAGGCGCACCTGAACCCCGGGCAGAGGAAAACCCACTGTCCCCGCCCGGCGCTCACCGCGATAGGGGTTGGAGGTCAGCATCACGGTCTCGCTCATGCCATAGCGCTCGAGAATCGTATGGCCAGTGTTCTTTTTAAAAAGATTGAAGGTCTCGGTCAGAAGCGGCGCGGATCCGGAAACAAAAAGCCGCATCGACTTCACAAGCTTTCGATCCACCCGAGGGTCTGCGGCAAGACGAACATAAAAGGTTGGTACGCCCATCATGACGGTGGACCGCGGCAAAAGCCGGACGATCGCTTCAGCATCAAATTTAGCAAGCCAGAAGCTCTTGCTTCCATTGATCAGCGCGCCATGAAGGGCGACGAACAATCCATGCACATGAAAGATGGGCAAAGCATGCAAGAGCACATCGCCTTTTTTCCAGTGCCAGGCTTTTTGAAGAGTCAGCGCATTGGAAGAAAGATTCCGGTGGCTAAGCATCGCGCCCTTGCTTCGGCCAGTGGTGCCCGAGGTGTAAAGAATCGCAGCGAGATCATCGGCCTTCACCTTGACCGTTGGAAAGTCTGTGGAAAAAGGTTTGGCGGCCTCGATCAAGGTGCCATCGATCTGCTCGCCCAAGGTCTGCACCACCGAGCAGCCGGCCTTTACGGCCAGGGGCTTAATCCAAGCAAGGTTGCCGGGGCTGCAGACCACAACCGCCGGCTCGGCATCAGACAGAAAGTAGGCAATCTCAGTTTCACGATAGGCCGTGTTGAGCGGCAAGAACACCATGCCGGATCGAAGCGTTCCCAGGTAAAGCATCACGGCTTCCACGGATTTTTCCACCTGCACGGCGACCCGGCTTCCCTTCGGAATCTTTAAGGAGGTGAGCCAATGGGCAATCTTCGCGCTTCCCGCACGGAGATCATCAAAGGTGTAGTAGCGGCCATCAAGCGTTTCAAAGGCGCAGCGATCGGCCGCCTTGGGAAAGCGAGATTCAAGAATTTGATAAAGGTTGTGCATTCGCGATCAACGATCAGAAAAGGTTGGTGGAAGTTTTTTCAAAAAAGCCTCTAAGCCTGCCCGATAGTCTTCGGTGTCGACAAAGTCCCAGCAGGCCTCGCGCTGCAGCGGCGACAGCCTAGCCCGATCGTCGAGGGCGGAAAGCAGATGGATCAGCCATTTGTTTCGGCGGGCCGCATGCGGCGCACCCGATGCAATTCGAGCAATCGTCGCCTGGACCTCGTCATTCCAGACTGCCGCAGGCACCACACGATTCACGAGGCCCTTGTCATAGGCCTCTTCGGCGTCAAGGATGCGGCCTTCCAAAAGAATCTCCAGCGCCACGGCCCGACCCACCAGGCTCACCAAACCAGCAGCTTCCGCCGGCGCAAGAGGAAACCCGAGGCGTTGAATGGGAATACCGAAACGACTGCGGTCGCTCGCAATTCGAAGATCGCACACGCTCGCGATCTCAAGCCCACCACCCACACAAGGACCATCGATGGCCGCCACCACCGGAATGGGGCAATGCACGATGGCGGCGAGCGCGGGGGCAATCATGCCGTCATGAAAATGCCGCACCTGCTCCCGCGTCATGCGAACCGATTCAAATTCAGCGATGTCCGCACCCGCGGCAAAGGCGCCGTCCGCGCCCCGAATCTCAGCCACTCGAAGGTGAGGCTTCGACGCGATCTGCTGAAAGCATTCCCGCAGCTGCGCCCACATGGCCGTGCTGATGGCATTGAGATGCCCGGGTGTGGCGATCAAGACCTTGGCAAGGCCATCCGATTCACGCCATTCAATGACGCCAGACGCGGTAGACGATGAATTCGGCATGGGCTTAGCCTCCAGGTGCTCGCGGATAGCTTCTGGCCGCGATGAATACGCCCACAAGAATCATCGGGATCGAAAGCCACTGCCCCATCGAAAGCCCCAGGGCGAGCAGCCCAAGAAAACTGTCGGGTTCACGCGCCAGTTCGGCAATGAATCGACACAGACCGTAACCCGCAAGAAAGACGCCCAACACAGCGCCACGAGGCTTCGGTTTCGCTGAAAACCACCAGACCAAGACAAACAGGGCAATGCCTTCGAGTGCCATCTGATAGAGCTGGGATGGGTGTCGCGCAAGGCCGTCCCCCGCCTGGGGAAAGATCATCGCCCAAGGGGCTTCGGAATCTGTCACTCGGCCCCAGAGTTCGCCATTGATAAAGTTTCCCAGCCGGCCAAAGCCCAGGCCCAAAGGCACCAAGGGTGCGATGTAATCGCCAAGGCTTAAAGGTGAAAATCCGCGGCGACGGGCCAACCAAAAAAGCGCCACTGCGACGCCCAGGATGCCGCCATGAAAGGCCATGCCACCCTCCCAGATGGCGATGATCTCGG
>JBBAQV010000005.1:23585-27325 GCA_040400125.1 Burkholderiaceae bacterium | reverse complement strand
GGGGTGCTGTTCATACGGCACAATAGTACCTTCGCTCAAGCAAGGAGTCGTTGGAATGTCCCAAAGCAATTCCCCGGAAAAACCCGTTGTCCGCCTTAACGAACGCTCACGGATGGTGACCGAAGGCGTGGCCCGAGCCCCGAATCGTTCCATGTACTACGCCATGGGATACAAGGAAGAAGACTTCAACAACAAGCCCATGGTCGGCGTGGCCAATGGTCATTCCACCATCACTCCCTGCAACAGCGGTCTTCAACCCCTGGCCGACGCGGCCGTGGCCGCATTAAAGTCATCGAACGCCAATGCCCAGATCTTTGGCACGCCCACCATTTCTGACGGCATCGGCATGGGCACCGAAGGCATGAAGTACTCCCTGGTCTCGCGCGAGGTCATCGCCGACTGCATTGAAACCTGCGTGAACGGCCAGTGGATGGATGGCGTGGTGGTGATCGGCGGCTGCGACAAGAACATGCCTGGCGGCATGATGGCCATTGCACGCACCAATGTGCCTGCCATCTATGTCTACGGAGGCACCATCAAACCTGGCCACTACAAAAACAAAGATCTCACGATCGTGTCCGCTTTCGAGGCCGTGGGTGAATTCACGGCAGGACGGCTGAGCGAAACCGACTTCAAAGAAATTGAAAAGCGTTCCTGCCCTGGATCAGGTTCGTGTGGGGGCATGTACACCGCCAACACGATGAGCTCGGCCTTCGAGGCCCTTGGCATGAGCCTGCCCTACTCATCCACCATGGCCAACGAGGACCAAGAAAAGATCGACAGCGCCGCGGAGTCCTCTCGCGTGCTGGTGGAGGCCATTAAAAAGAACATCAAGCCCCGAGACATCATTACCCGCGAGTCCATCGAAAACGCGGTGAGCGTGATCATGGCGGTGGGCGGCTCGACGAACGCTGTTCTTCACTTCCTGGCGATTGCTCACTCGGCCCAGGTTCCCTGGACGATTGACGACTTCGAACGCATTCGTCGCCGTGTTCCCGTGATCTGCGACCTCAAACCTTCAGGCCGCTTTGTCGCCACCGATCTTCACCGCGCAGGCGGCATCCCGCAGGTCATGAAGATTCTTCTGGATGCCGGGCTCATCCACGGTCACTGCATGACCATCACAGGCAAAACGATTGCCGAAATGCTGAAAGACATTCCAAGCACGCCTGCTTCGAATCAGGAAGTGATCATGCCCATCAGTAAGGCGCTTTACGCGGAAGGCCATCTGGCTATTCTGAAAGGCAACCTGGCACCCGAAGGTTCGGTGGCCAAAATCACCGGTCTGAAAAATCCAGTCATCACCGGCCCCGCCCGTGTCTTTGATTCTGAAGACGCGGCCATGGAGGCCATCATGGCCCGCAAAATCAAAGACGGCGATGTCATGGTCATTCGATACGAAGGCCCTCGCGGCGGCCCCGGCATGCGTGAAATGCTCTCGCCAACATCGGCTCTTGTTGGCCAGGGGCTCGGAGAAACCGTCGGTCTCATCACCGATGGACGGTTTTCGGGCGGAACCTGGGGAATGGTCGTGGGACACGTTGCCCCGGAGGCCGCCGTTGGCGGCCCCATCGGACTTGTGAAAGAAGGGGATTCGATCACCATCGATGCCCATCAGCAGCTGATCCAGCTCAACCTTCCCGAGGCCGAAATCGCCGCGCGAAAAGCCGCATGGACGCCGCCCAAGCCCCGCTACACCCGGGGGGTGCTGGCGAAATTCGGCAAGCTGGCCTCGAGCGCCAGCCGGGGGGCGGTCACTGACCCAGAACTTTCCCAGCCAGAGTGACTCCAAAAGGGGCAATAAAGAATGTTGAACAACGCCCAAAGCCCCGCCAAGGGAATGAATTTAGGGCTAGAATCTCGGGCAATCCGATGCTTGGGCACCGGATTTCCAACCGATCGGAAACGGAACGGTTTTTAACTTAGGAGACGTCCATGCGTAAGTTTGTTGCCCTCTCAATTGCTGCTGGCCTGATGGCCTCTGCCGGCGCTGCTGTTGCTTCGCCCGAAATGCTCAAGAAGTACAACTGCACGGCCTGCCATGCCAATGATAAAAAGATGGTTGGTCCTGCTTATAAAGATGTTGCTGCCAAGTACGCCTCCGATGCTGGCGCAGCAGCCAAGCTCGCCACCAAGATCAAAAAAGGTGGTTCGGGCGTTTGGGGGCCAATCCCCATGCCTGCCCACCCCCAGGTCTCTGATGCTGACGCGTTGGCACTTGCCAAGTACGTCCTAGCCGTCAAGTAATTGGCTTGGGATGCCGCGCGAACATCGCGCGGTCATCAAACAAAAACCCACGGCTTATCCCGTGGGTTTTTTTTCGGTATCGTGTGGCCATGGTCCTTCCCCGAGAATTCCGACGCCTTCGCGTAAGCCTGATTGGCTATGGCGATGTTGCCCAGCGTGTCCTTGCACAACATTCAAAGCATCGACAGCATGGTCCTCGCTGGCTGCTCATCGGGCGATCGGTTGGCACCATTGGAACTGCCGCAGATCAACCTTTCAGGCATGCCCGTCTGGCATGGGACTTGGATCAGCCATTCAGCGCGATCCGCATTGCGAAGGCCTCTCAGGCCGCCATCATGCTTGCGCCCCCTGCGGAATCCGCTTCCATCACAAAAGACATCCGATCACGAAGACTCGCCGCTGCGGTTCGCGGTGCCATGATTCGGCCGCTCTGGGTCACCATCAGCACCACCGGCGTCTACGGCGACCACCAAGGCGAAGAGGTCGACGAAACCACCACCTGCAAGCCCACGCAAGCAAGATCCAAGCGAAGGCTTGATGCTGAACGCGTCTTTCGTCCGCTGGGCGCCCACATTTTGCGAGTCCCAGGAATCTACGGACACGACCGTTTGCCCACCGCACGGCTTGCCGCACAGCAGCCTGCTCTTCGCGCGGAGGACGATGTCTTCACCAACCATATCCATGCCGACGATCTTGCAACCATTGCCTGGATTGCGCTCTTTCGGGGTCGACCCGCACGGGTTACCAACGCCGTGGATCAGAGTGAACTGAAGATGGGGGATTACTTCGACGCGGTGGCCGACGCGACAGGGCTTCCTCGCCCACCAAGAATCTCAAAAGCAGCCATGCTGGAACTTGGCCGAGAGGGAACGATCCATCCCATGATGCTCGGGTTCTTAAGCGAGTCGCGCCGTGTCACCACACATCGATTGAATCGCGAGCTCGGCCTGACGCTGCGCTACCCCACGGTTCATCACACCCTAAGCACGTTGACCAAGCCTTGAGGCAATCATCGCCGAGCAAAGGCCCAGCAAAATCGCCCACTCGATGGAAATCAAAATCGTGGCGAAAGCCGTGATCACCATCGGTAACCAGGCTCCGGGACCCGCACGCCACTCCCGACGAATCTGATTCGGGCTGATCAGCCCCCAGGCCACGGCCAAAAGAAGTGCCGCCATCACGGAATAAGGCAGGTACCGTGACAAGGGCGACACCAACAAAAGAATCACCACTAAAAACACCGCCGCGCTTGCCGCTGACAAGGGGGTTCTGGCTCCGGCCGCGCGGTTCAGGCCGGATCGATTGAATGAGCCGCTGGCCGGATAGGCCGAGAAAAATGAACCGCCGATATTGGCTAGCCCCTGGCCAATGAATTCCTGGTTGGCGTCGTGGCGTTCGTGGTCACGCATCGCCATGGCTCGCGCAATCGCCATGGCCTCGGTTGACGCAAGAAGGGTCATCACCATCACTGGGCCAAAAAGCATCTGCAGGGT
>JBBAQV010000005.1:21702-23485 GCA_040400125.1 Burkholderiaceae bacterium | reverse complement strand
GTCACCAAGGCCATGGTGGTGAGCGAAATGGCGTTCGCCGGGCCCGTCACCATCTGCCGACTTGAACCAAACAAGGCTGCGAGTAGGCAAGGAATGATGGCCGCGTAAAGGCCGTAGTGCGCTGGCAAGCCCGCCAACATCGCAAAGGCAAGCCCCTGGGGAATCACCACCACCGCGCCAGTCAGACCTGCCAAAAGATCCGCACGGATCACCCCGGGCTCACGCCACTCCGGGAGCCAGCGCATGAAGGGTAAAAAGCCTTCCCGAATCCTCATCGCGTCCTTAAATCGCTTAGTATTTCACAGGTGCCAATCCACGATCCTACTGCAGACCCAAGCCCCGAGGGCCACGACATCAAGACCACCACCTGCTACATGTGCGCATGTCGCTGTGGCATTCGGGTGCACCTCCGTGACGGCGAGATTCGTTACATCGACGGCAACCCCGAACACCCTCTCAACCAGGGTGTGATCTGCGCCAAAGGGTCGTCGGGAATCATGAAGCAGAAGTCTCCCGCCCGAATTACGAAACCCCTGCGGCGAATCCCAGGGCGCGATCGCGGTGACTCGGCCTTTGAAACCATCGAATGGTCTGAGGCACTCGGCATGCTGGAAGATCGGCTTGCGCATCTTCGTGCCACCGACCCCAAAAAGTTTGCGCTCTTCACCGGTCGCGACCAGATGCAGGCCCTCACAGGGCTCTTTGCCAGACAATTCGGCACACCCAACTATGCGGCTCACGGAGGCTTTTGTTCGGTGAACATGGCCGCGGGCATGATCTACACCATTGGTGGAAGCTTCTGGGAATTCGGCGGCCCTGATCTTGAACATGCCAAGCTTTTTGTGATGATGGGCACTGCGGAGGACCACCACAGCAACCCCATGAAAATGGCGCTCTCCAAATTCAAACGTTCGGGCGGCCGATTCATCTCCATCAATCCCATTCGAACCGGCTACTCAGCCATCGCTGACGAATGGATTCCTATTCGCCCTGGAACGGATGGCGCTCTGCTTTTGGCGCTTGTGCATGAACTCATCGCCTTCGATCAGGTGGATCGGGAATTTCTGCAACGTTATTCCAACAGCCCTGACCTGGTGATTCTCGACGAAGGTGCTGATCACGGTCTTTTTCTGCTTGACCCCGATCGACCCGTCGTCACCGAAGACCTTCCCCAGAATAAATTGGCATGGTGCCTGCGCAGCCAGCGTGCCGTTCCTCGTGAAACCAGTGAAGTTGGTAACTTTGCGCTTGAGGGTGAATTCATCATCCCCGATGGGGCCCACAAAGGTCGGCGGGTTGCGCCCAGCTTTGAACTTCTGAAGCGCCAGGTGCGCGAAGCCACGCCCGAATGGGCGGAATCCCAAACGGGCATTCCTGCAGCGCGCATTCGGCAGCTGGCCAAAGAACTGGCGCATGCGGCCTTTGAGCAGGCGTTTGAACTTCCCATTGCCTGGACTGACGCCTGGGGCCAAGAGCACTCCAACGTGGTGGGTCGACCCGTGGCCTTCCATGCCATGCGCGGTCTTGCGGCGCATTCCAACGGATTTCAAACGGTGCGCAGTCTGGCCATTCTGATGAGTCTTCTTGGCACCATCGATCGTCCCGGTGGATTTCGACACAAGGCGCCCTATCCGCGACAGACTCCGCCTCGAGTCCGTGTGATCTCCTCCGAAGATCAGATTCAGCCCAACACGCCTTTGGCTGCCGCTCCGCTTGGATGGCCTGCACGCCCAGAAGATCTGGCGGTGAACACCGATGGCCAGCCCATTCGAATCGACAAAGC
>JBBAQV010000005.1:9183-21602 GCA_040400125.1 Burkholderiaceae bacterium | reverse complement strand
ATGGTTGCCTACGCCGACCTGGTCCTGCCGGACACCACCTACCTTGAGCGGCATGACTGCATGAGCCTTCTTGATCGGCCCATCTCGGAATTCTCCGGGCCCTGTGATTCGGTGCGTGTGCCCGTAGTGCCCCCCACTGACGAGTGCCGCCCCTTTCAAGAGGTGCTGATCGAGATTGCCTCACGGCTTAAGCTTCCTGCATTCACCACCCCTGAAGGGGGTCGCAAGTTCAAGGACTATCCCGATTTCATTACCCGGTTTGAAACGGCGCCGGGATCCGGCATTGGGTTTCTTGCGGGCTGGCGCGGCACCCAGGGTGAGTTATCGCTAAAGGGGCCTCCCAATCCCAATCAGTGGGAGATGTACAAACAAAACAACTGTGTCTTTCACTATGAACTGGATCCTTCGCTGCAGTACATGCGCAACTGGAACCAGGGCTATGCAAAGTTCGCCAAAGAACACGGCATGCGTCAAAAGGAAGACCCGATTCAGATCGCGATTTACTGCGAACACCTGCAACACTTCAGGCTTGCTGCCCAAGGCCTTCGGGAAGGCCGGCAGCCGCCTGACTGGCTGCGCGGGCGGGTAGCCACCTACTTCGACCCTCTACCTTTTTGGTATGCGCCACTCGAAGAGCACGCAACCGACCTCGCGCAATTCCCCCTGCATGCGCTCACCCAGCGGCCCATGGCCATGTACCACTCTTGGGATTCGCAGAACGCTTGGCTTCGACAGATCCACAGCCATAACTACCTTTTCGTGAACCCAAAAACGGCAGGCGAGGCAGGAGTGGCCGATGGCGGATGGCTCTGGGTGGAATCCCAATGGGGGCAAGTGCGTTGCATGGCCCGCTACTCTGAAGCCGTCGAGCCTGGCACCGTCTGGACCTGGAATGCGATTGGCAAATCTGAGGGTGCCTGGCGGCTTGACCCCTCGGCCGATGAATCCCGCAAAGGCTTTCTGTTGAATCACCTCATCAGCGAAGAACTCCCTGTGAAAGGTTCGGCGCAGAAAATCAGCAACTCCGACCCCATCACCGGGCAGGCCGGCTGGTACGACGTTCGCGTCAGGATTCGTCCTGCCATGGCCGATGAGGTCAAGGAAACCTCCCCGCGCGCCATCACCCCACCAAGCCCCGGCGGTAAACCTCTTCCCAAAGTGCTGCGCTACTTCGTGTCATGAGTTCAAAGAAACAACTCGCCCTGGTGATTGATCTGAATGTCTGCGTGGGCTGTCATGCCTGTGTGACCTCATGCAAGCAGTGGAACACCTCGGGCGCAGCCGGCCCACTCAGTGATCAAAATCCGTATGGCGCCGATCCCAGCGGAACATTTTTTAACCGTGTGCAAACCTATGAGGCGGGAAGCTTTCCGCTCACCGAGACCGTGCACTTTCCGAAATCATGCCTGCACTGCGAAGAACCCCCGTGCGTTCCGGTCTGTCCAACAGGCGCCAGTTACAAACGCAAAGAAGACGGCATTGTTTTGGTGGATTACGACAAATGCATTGGCTGCAAATACTGCGCCTGGGCATGTCCCTATGGCGCACGCGAGCTCGACGAAAGCCGCCAGGTTATGACCAAGTGCACGCTCTGTGTGGATCGCATCACCAGCACCACGCTGCCCGAGTCGGAGCGCAAGCCCGCATGCGTGATGGCCTGTCCCACCCAGGCCCGATTGTTTGGCGACATCTACGACGACGAATCCGAAGTCGCCAAGGCCATTCGCGATCGAGGCGGCTACGCGCTGATGCCTGAACACGGAACCCAGCCCGCCAATCATTACCTGCCGAAGGGCATCACCGAGATCATCGAGGCCGCCAAGCGCGACTTCCCTTCATCACCTCATCGTTCATGAATCCAGCTTTTTCCGTGATTAGCTTCACCACGCTACTGGGGGCTTCCCAGGGTCTTGTGGTAACCCTTGCTTTGCTTCGACTGGCTCAGGTCGAGGTTGCGTTGCTACCCGAACTTTTGCTCACCGCAGCCGCGCTCTTGGTGGCAAGCCTTGGCGCCTCGTTTTTGCACCTGGGCCACCCTGAGCGTGCCTGGCGGGCTGCAGCGATGTGGCGCACCTCTTGGCTTTCACGTGAGGTCATCCTGCTTCCCATCTTTATTGGTCTTACCCTGCTCTGGGCGTTTTATGAATATCAGGGTCTTCATGCCCGCTGGGTCATGGTGACGCTCATGGTGACGCTGATCGTTCTGTCGTTCGCGCTGTGGATCTGCACTGCCATGATCTATGCCTGCATCAAGTTCATTCAGGAATGGTCCAACCCACTCACCATCGTGAACTATGTTCTTATCGGATGGGCTTCGGGCCTGGTGTTAACTTCTTCGCTTTTGGCCTTTCAGGGTCAGGCGATGCTTCTGCAGAAGCTGCTTCCTCTGGCCATGTTGTCCACCCTTGTGGCGGCGCTGGTCCGCTGGATCAGCATTCGTCGCAACCAGGCGCTCTCGCCCAAATCCACCCTTCAGTCCGCCACCGGTATCCGTCACACCAAGATTGAGCAGAAGTCCATGGGAATGAGTGCAGGGGCATTCAACACCCGAGAGTTCTTTCATCATCAGTCTGAACGGTTCATCCGAAATGTTCGCGCCATCATGCTGGTGTTTGGTCTGGTGATTCCCGTGACCCTGCTCGCTGCAGGGGGGTTATTGAACATCCATTTCCTTGTGATGCTGGCCTTCCCCATGCAGGCGCTTGGCCTACTTGCCGAGCGATGGTTCTTCTTCGCCCAGGCACGTCATCCGCAGAATCTTTATTACCAGACCGTTTCTTAGTTGCGCTTTCATTGCGCTTAGCCGTGCTTTAGCCGTGCTTGAGGCCAGTCTTGGCCGCAGCGTCGTTTACTTTTCCACGAAGGCCCGCTCAAAGACATAATCGCCAGGCTGACCAAGGCTTGGAGAAACCTTGAATCCACGCGCATCCAGCATCTCCGAGGTTTCCTTCAGCATCGCGGGGCTGCCACAGATCATGGCCCGATCCACCGCCGGATCGAAGGCGGGAAGGCCAATGTCCCGAAAGAGCTGGCCGGTTTCAATCGCGGTGGTTAGACGGCCTGTGTGCTTGAACGCCTCACGCGTGACCGTGGGGTAATAGATCAGCTGCTGGCTCACCATCTCGCCAAGAAACTCATGCTGGGTGAGCTCATCCTTGATGTAATCCGCATAGGCGAGCTCGCTCACTAGGCGCACACCATGAATCAACACCACTTTTTCAAAGCGCTCATAGGTTTCCGGGTCGCGAATGATACTCATGAAAGGCGCAAGCCCCGTTCCAGTGCTAAAAAGGTAGAGATGCTTGCCGGGGTTCAGGTCGTCCAGAACCAGTGTGCCCACGGACTTCTCGCTCACCAGGATGTTGTCGCCCACCTTGATGTTCTGCAGCCGAGAAGTGAGCGGGCCATTGGGAACTTTAATGCTGAGGAATTCAAGGTGCTCTTCGTAATTGGGGCTCACCACACTGTAGGCCCGCACCAGGGGCTTGCCGTCCACCTCAAGTCCGATCATCAGGAAATGGCCATTGCGAAAGCGCAGCCCCGCACGGCGGGTGGTTTTAAAACTAAAAAGGGTGTCATTCCAGTGATGCACACTCAACACCGTCTCATTCAGATATTTCGACACGCTCCGTCTCCCATCGGTGGCTGATTTCGATTGATTGATCTCATCAAGGCTTGCGCGGCCAAGTGCCCGGCCAAACAGCAGCGCTTAAACATAAGGATTCGACTGACGCTCATCACCCAAGGTGCTCATGGGGCCGTGTCCGGGAACAAAGGCCACGTCATCTCCCAGGGGGAAAAGACGGCTGCGAATCGAATGAAGAAGGTCTTGATGGTTACCCCGGGGGAAATCGGTTCGTCCAACCGACCCCGCAAAAAGAACATCGCCCACGAATGCAAGCCGTTCGCCTTCGTGAAAAAACACAACGTGCCCGGGTGTGTGCCCAGGGCAATGGATCACCTGCATGGACTCGTCACCCACCGTCACCACATCGCCGTCATTGAGCCAGCGGGTGGGCTTGAAGCTGCGAGCCCCTTCCATGCCAAACATGGTGCCTTGCATGGTGAGGCCATCAATCCAGAAGGCGTCGTCCTGATGGGGGCCTTCGATGGGCACACCCAGACGTTCGGCGAGAATGCCCGCCTGGCCGCAGTGGTCGATGTGGCCATGGGTCAGGAGGATCTTTTCGACAACGACACCCGCCTCGGCAACAGCCTCTTGAAGCTCGTCAAGGTTGCCGCCCGGGTCGATCAGGGCCGCTTTTCCGCTGGCCTCGCAAATGACTAGGGAGCAGTTCTGTTGGAAAGCCGTGACGGGATGAATCTCAAATCTCATCCCGGGATTATCTCAGAAGGGCTTAGCCCGGAGAGGCCGCCTGCAGGGCATGGTATTCGAGATCGGCCAGTGCGATCACGTCCAGCGCCCGCTCATGGGTGGATTCGAGAATCACTGGGGGTGCCAGGCCAACTTCGGCCGCTTCACGCCAGCGCGCCGCACAGAGACACCATCGGTCTCCCGCCTTGAGCCCGGGAAAGCCGTACTGAGGGTTGGGCGTGGAAAGGTCGTTGCCGCGGTCCTTCGAGAATTCAAGGAAGGCGTCGGTCATCTGGGCGCAGACCGTGTGCGAGCCATAGTCATCGGCCGAGGTGTTGCAGCACCCGTCTCGATGAAAGCCGGTCAGCGGGTCAAAGCTACAGGGGGCCAGTGGCCCCCCGAGAACATTCTTTGCAGTCATGGGCCAGCTGCTTTTTAAGCGAGGTCCTTCACCAGCGAGGCACGAGTTTCTGCGGAGACGGGCTCAACAGCCACCTTGTAGTTGGGATGGTCCACTCCCATGGAAAGGCTCACGCCGTATTTCAGCGCCTGTGCCATATCCTCATCAAGCTCGAAGCGCATGAAGTGAACTGAGGAGGTTTTCTCTTCATTCTCACGCTCGAGATCTTCGTCGGCGATGGCGTAGACCTTTTCCCGCCCTTCCACCTGAACCCAGACGCGATCTTCCACGCCCTTCAGTTTGCCAAGCTCAACCTTGCGAACCGCTGGATCGGAGTACTCAATCATCATGGTGCACTTGAAGTTACGGCCCGTTGGAATCAAGGGGTTGTATGCGTCGAGCTCGTCCTGAATGCCGGACTCTTCAAAAGTCTTCTCGATGCGAAGCATTTCCTGGATCTGATAACGAATGGTCTTCTCATCCTCGAAGAAGAGGGTGATGTGTTCACCAAGCGGAACCTGGCGCACGCGCTTGTGGGCCATCACCTCTTGACGGAACTGGTTGCGAATGCGCGAGTAATGCTCGAGCGTCCAAAGAGAATCACGTGAAATCGATGCCATCATTTTTTTCTCCAATGAAGAACTCATTAATAACCATAGGCCTTCGCCAGAAGCGAAAGCGGATGCTCAACCTTGCCATCGCCTTTGCCCGCCATACCCGGTTCGATATGGTGGCCGTCAAGCTGGGAGTCTTAAGCCACTAAGTCAGGCAGTCCGCCTTGGCCGCCATTGGCCTTGGGATGCTCGGACATCTGACGAAAGACCGGACGACCAATCTTCATCGCGATCTCGTGGAATTCTTGCTTCACGCCCCAGGTGCCCGCGTGCCCAGAGCAACGCTCCACCGTGTTCACGGCGGTGTCGGGCACCATTTCCAGCATCTCGCGGGTTTTCTGGCCCACATTCTGGACGCGGAGATGGCAGGCGATGTGATACGAGACATTACCCAGGCCCGTTTTGAAATCTGTTTTCAAGAGGCCGTCTTTGTTTCGGTTCACGAAATATTCGAAAGGGTCAAACATCGCTGCTTTAACCGCTTGTGCATCGGCATCGTTCGGGAACATTAAGGGCAGTTCCTGCTTAAACATCAAGGTGCACGATGGAATGGGTGTGATGATGGCGTAGCCTTCGCGGGCCAGTTTGGCCAGCTGGGGAAGCGTGACTTTGGCAAGCTCAGCCACAGAATCAAGGTCACCCAGCTCAAGCTTGGGCATTCCGCAGCAGGCCTGCTTGTCCACCACCACATACGGAATTTCGTTGTGCTCGAGAACTTTGATCAGGTCGTGGCCAATACCCGGTTCGTTCCAATTGACATAGCAGGTGGAATAAATGGCCACCTTGCCCGGCGTCTTGGCGCCGTCTTTCACCGCCCAAGCGTGGGATGTGGCGTGCGATTTCTCGAAGGTCTTGCTGGCGAAGTCCGGCACCCAGGCGTCTTTGTGAACACCCAGCACCTTTTCGCCCAAGGCACGAGCTGTCTTGTTCTTCGCCAAGGCGTTCACGGTTTGGACAACGATGGGAATCGAAGCGAGCTTGCCATTCGCCGCCGTGTTCGAGAGAACCGAGTCGCGGAACTTGGTGGGGGTGCCTTTTTTGTAACTGATCGCTTTGGCCCGCAGCATCAGGTGGGGAAAATCCAGGTTCCAGGGATGGGGAGGAACATAGGGGCACTTCGTCATGTAGCAGACATCGCAGAGGTAGCACTGGTCCACCACATCCATGTATTTTTCACGGGGAACGCCATCCATCTCGCCCGTTGGGCCTTCATCGATCAGATCGAAAAGAACCGGAAATGAGTTGCAGAGACTGACGCATCGACGGCAGCCGTGGCAGATGTCGAAAACCCGCTCCATCTCGTCATAGCAGGCCTTCTCGTCATAAAACTCTGGATTGGTCCAGTCAATCGGATGACGGGTGGGCGCTTCGAGGGATCCTTCGCGAACAGTCATGATGTGTCTCTTACAGGTTCAATTAAAAATTGGGTGGGATATCTGAGGAGATTTTGCTCCGCAGGGCCCCATCGAAATGAGGCCCTACAGATCACTAACTTCCCGTCAAACGTCGACGACCTGGCAATTAGGCTGCCAGTGCGTCAAGCGCTTTCTGGAACTTGTTGGCGTGTGAACGCTCGGCCTTGGCCAAGGTCTCAAACCAGTCAGCGATTTCATCAAAGCCCTCTGAACGAGCGTCTTTGGCCATGCCAGGGTACATGTCGGTGTACTCATGGGTTTCGCCAGCAACAGCCGACTTCAGGTTGGCTTCGGAACCACCAATGGGCATGTCCGTTGCGGGGTCACCCACTTCGGCCAGGTAATCGAGGTGGCCGTGTGCGTGGCCGGTCTCGCCTTCTGCGGTGGAACGGAACAGTGCTGCGACTTCGGTGTAACCCTCGACGTCAGCTTTGTTCGCGAAGTACAGATAACGACGATTGGCCTGGCTCTCACCTGCAAAAGCATCCTTCAGATGCTGGTGAGTCTTGGTACCTTTGAGTTGAGGCATCACTTCTCTCCTTTAGTTAAACAACGTAAAACCACTTTCGAAAACGGTGTTGCACCGGTGCCGACTTCCTGAACACGGTCCGTGAAGACGCCTGTTTTGGAACTCGAACAGGCTGCATACTAGGATCGATATTTAGTCCGGTCCAATTGAAAGTTTCTTATCCATTGATAAGACCAATCAATGATGCGTCCTAGACAGAGTCTGGACGCGGGTTCAGTCTCGGTTGGCTGGTTCAGCCCTAAAATAGGGGAATTCCCTTTCTCGAACTGGCGCCAATCCATGTCGACCCCAAAACACAGCCCCCAGCACCTTGCCGACCTGCGCAAAGACTATGCCCAGGCGTCCCTGGACATTCAGGATGTCCAGCCTGACCCCGTGGCCCAGTTTCAACACTGGTTCAAGGAGGCTCTTGACTCCGAAGTGCTTGAGCCCAACGCGATGACCCTCTGCACCATCGACCCCGACGGCCGGCCTTCTGGCCGAATCGTCCTGATCAAAGGCATCGATGCCCAGGGCGTGAGCTTCTTCACCAATTATCAAAGCCGAAAAGGCCAGGCACTGGCTGCCAATCCCTTCGCCAGTCTGGTCTTTTTCTGGCCAGAACTCGAGCGTCAGGTGCGAATCGACGGACGCGTCCGCAAGGTCTCGGCGGAGGAATCCGAAGAGTATTACCGCTCTCGCCCCTTGGGCAGCAAGCTTGGTGCCTGGGCCTCCCCTCAGAGCGAGGTGATCCCGAATCGAGAGTGGCTGGAGCTTCGGCAAAAGACACTGCAAGCCAACTTCCCCGCCGAGAGCTCCGTCGACCCCCCGCGCCCCGAACACTGGGGCGGCTATCGACTTCAGCCCGACCAATTTGAGTTCTGGCAGGGTCGCCCATCAAGACTTCACGACAGAATCCGCTACCGCCAGGTGAAAGCGCTTTTTAAGCCCACCGAATGGGTTATTGAACGCCTGGCGCCTTGATCAAAGCCTGAAAGGCCTGCTCGGCCTTGATCACTTTCGGTGCCACCACAAAGGCGCAGTAGCCCTGGTAAGGGTTGCGACGGTAGTAGTCATGATGTTCCGGTTCGGCTGGCCAGAACCTTGGCAAAGGGGTGGGCCCCAAGACCTCGGTCACCGCCCCTGAAATGGCCTGCACCGCTGACTCCGCCTGACCACGCTGATCAGAACTGGTCGCCACGATCATGCTTCGGTACTGGGGGCCAACATCATTGCCCTGTCGATTCGGCGTGGTGGGGTCATGAATTTCAAAAAAGACCTCCAGCAGCTGGGAATAACTGATTTCCATCGGCTGAAACTGAATTCGAACAACCTCGGCATGCCCCGTGGTCTTGCTGCAAACCTGCTCGTAGCTTGGGTTCTCCATATGCCCGCCCATATAGCCGGACATGACCGAGCGAACCCCTTTCATTCTCTGAAACACAGCCTCAAGGCACCAGAAACAGCCCCCGCCAAAGTAAGCCTCCTCAAGCGCTTCGCCGACCGCCAATGCTTGGCTCATGGGTAATGTCCTTTTAAAAATCATGATGAAGGTTAGGGGCCAGCCGCCGAGGAGCCGGTGGAGAACCCAAAAGATGAAAAAGGATTGCACAAATATCGCAAAGAAAACCCTTCGATCTCCGATATCCTCTCCACCTTTGATCGGGATTCTCCACCCCTTTTTCCGCCAGAAATTGCAGCCCACATGAACATCTCACTCGCACCCCTTGCTCTTCCCGCTTCGCTTCAGTTGCCGTGGCATCGCTTGATTCTTCGGCTTTTGATGACCATCGTCATCGGCCTTGCCCTTGGAACCCTGGCCAATCCTGGGCAGGCCGCCAACAAACCGCTGGTTACACCGCAAGAGCTCAAGAGCCTCATTGATCGGAATGCCGTTCGGGTTTTAGATATTCGAGAAATCTTTCAAAATGACGGCAAGACGCCCAACTATGCAGCGGGGCACATCCCTGGGGCCGTGGCCGCACCCTACTCCAGCATCCGCGGGCCAGAGTCCAATCCCGGCAGCATGATCTCGGAGGCAAAGCTTTCGTCGCTGTTGAGTAAATGGGGAATCACGCCCAACACCCATGTCGTCATCGCCTCCAGTGGTTCAGACGGAACCGATTTCGGTGCAGCGGCTCGCTTTTACTGGACACTTAAAATTTCCGGAATCAAAAAGATCTCCATCCTTGAAGGGGGGCTCGGTGCATGGGGTGCCATGAAGCTCCCCCTTGAGACCAGCACCCCATCCGTTCCCGCCAGCAAGATCCAGGTGAAGTTCGATCGTCAGCAGATCGTCACCACCCAAGAGCTTGCGAAACTAATTCAAGAACGAGACGCTGGACGCCGCAAGTTGCTTCTCTCCGATTCCCGGCCCGAGGACTACTTCAGCGGCAAGGACCGCCATTCATCAGCAGCGCGTGGCGGAACACTGCCCGGAGCAAAAAACCTTGACCACGAAGAATGGTTTCAACTCAACACGGGCAAACTCCACCCCGCCAAACAACTCGAGTCCATCGCCAAAAGCGAGGGGCTGATCAGCACCAACGAGGTGATTAGCTTTTGCAACACCGGGCACTGGAGCGCCACCACCTGGTTTGTTCTCTCCGAGGTCTTGGGAAGACCCAATGTGCGGATGTATCCCGAGTCCATGATCGGCTGGGCCAAGACTCGAAACCTCATGGACAACGAATCAGCCCAGCAAAACCGGCTTGATCAACTCAAAGGAACGTTGAAAAAATAATGGCTCGATTTTTATTGGTCGCGCCCGCCGTTCTTGGCCTCTTTGCGGTCGTCTGGCTTGCTGGCATTCGGGCGGGTCTCTTGCTGCTTCTGGGCCTTGGGTTCGGTGCGGCCTTGTCAGCATCACGGTTTGGCTTCACCACCGGCTGGCGTAATCTCATCACCCACAAAGACCCTTGGGGAATGGTGGGGCAACTCGTTTTACTTGCCTTGTGCGCAGTTTTTTCTCTCTGGCTGATTCACCAATTCGGTGGCGAAATCTCCGGGGCCGTCGCGCCCATTACCTGGGGGCTGATCGTTGGGTCACTGGTCTTCGGCTTTGCCATGCAGCTTGCGGACGGCTGCGGATCGGGCACGCTTTACAAGGCGGGCGCTTCCTCGCCAACGTCCTGGGTGGTGTTACCCGCTTTCATCGCGGGAAGCTTCGTGGGTGGCTCTCATCAGCTTGCCTGGGAATCACTGGGTGGTCCGCTGGTGACACTGGGCCTTCAAGACGAAGTAACAGGCATCGACCTCTTGCAATCCGCCGGCCTCGCCGGAGCCCTGGCCATCACGCTTTTGCTTTGCCTGCTCGTGGGCCTGGTGAGTGTGGGCTATGCAAAACGCCACGCCAACAGCCTCAAGATTGCACTTCCTTCAGTGCCTCAGCGTTGGTTATGGGGTGCCGTCGTCATCGCCGTGCTTTATGCAATCCATTTGGTTGTTGCCGGCCAGCCCTGGGGAATTGTTTACGGACTTGGTCTATGGGGCGCGAAGTTCGTCAGCTTTCTTGGTGCTGACCTAAGCCACGACACCTTCTGGGGCGTGGCTCCGCACGCTGACCGAATTCTTGAGCCCGTGCTTTGGGATGTGACCTCGGTCACGAACATCGGTCTTCTCTACGGTGCTCTTGTGGCAAGCCGTTGGAATCAGCCGACTCAGAAATCCATCAACTGGCCAGAGCCCTCGAAGCTTCTCATCAGCATTATTGCGGGTCTCTTGATGGGTTACAGCTCGCGCATGGCCTATGGATGCAATGTTGGCGCTTATCTGGGTGGCGTTGCTTCGGCAAGTGTCCACGGATGGGTCTGGTTTGTTTTTGCCTTCGTCGGCTCCATTGTGGGCGTGAAGGCCCGACAGAAAGCGGGGATCGCATGACTCGGGGCGTCATCATTTTCTGGGCGGTCTTCCTGCTCTTGATCGGCATCGATTATTCCAAAACGCATTACCCACGACCCGAGCCCGCACCACTTGCCTTGGGTAGCGGTGAAGCCTCAACCGGTGGCCACTGCTCTGGAAAGTAACTCCCCATGACCGATTCACACACCCAATCCATCTGCGGCACAGAGGCCTCATCGTGCAGCCTTTGTCACGAGGATGGAGGAACACTGGTCTGGCGAAACGCCTTCTTTCGGGTGGTCGCCATTGATGACGCTGGCTATCCCGGTTATGTCAGGGTCATTCTGAATCGGCATGCCGCAGAACTGAGCGACCTCTACGAAACCGAACAGCGAATGCTCATGAAACTCTTGGTTGAAATTGAGCGATGCATGCGCGAAGTGATCGCGCCCCACAAGGTGAATATCGCAAGCCTTGGGAATTACACCCCGCACCAACACTGGCACATCATTCCTCGATGGAAGGATGACCCCTGCTTTCCCGACTCCATCTGGTCAGCGCCTCACACCCGCCCCGCAACAAGCCAGCACGAGGACCGAGCCGCCAAGGCAAGTCGTTTCCTTCAGGCACTTCCCAAAGTCTGCGCAAAAGCGAGTTATTAGCGCGCAGGTTGCCGTGCCTGCCAGTGGTCGACCCGTTAATGCGCTGCTCGGTTTAAACGATCAAGCACGGCCTCCCAGGCCGTTGGTTCGCTTGATTGGCTTGTGTCAGGCAGTTCCACCAAAAGAACTTCGGCGCGCAGTTCATCAGCGCGATGAAACTGTCGATACATCACCTGCCCATACGTCGCAGCGTCATTGGGCATCGGACAAACCTCAAGGGCACCGGCAGGACTACCATTTCGGGTCATGGCCATCACCATGATTCTGGCCGAAGGATGAGTTTTTAATCGGGTGATCAACTCATCTTGAATGGACCCATACGGCACCAGAATCACCTTAGCCCGCGGCGCGTAATGGGACTCCAGCGCACCCGACACTCGAGGAATAGTTTCATGTTCAGACCGCTCGCTGCGCGACGGATTCACCCAGGGCAATTCGCGCCCCAACACCTTCTGAATCGCTTCACGTGTCAACCCGCCAGGACGAAGCACCCGTGGCGAATCCGATGAGAGATCAATGATGGTGGATTCAAGTCCCACCGCGGCATCGCCACCATCCAGAATTCGATCAGTAGGGTCAAGGAAATCACCAAGCCCCGTCACAACGTCCTTGGCCCGTGTGGGGCTGACGGCACCAAATCGATTCGCCGAAGGCGCAGCAATCAC
>JBBAQV010000005.1:0-9083 GCA_040400125.1 Burkholderiaceae bacterium | reverse complement strand
ATAGAGGCGGGCGTTGCCGGTTCAGACGAGAGCAGCACCGACATCCAGCCCAAGGATATCCGCCACCACTTCGGCCCGGCGACGTGCCTCTTGAATCGTGCTACCCAGGCAGGTGACATGGGCCATCTTTCGGCCCACACGCGGCTCGGACTTGCCGTAGAGGTGCAAGAACACACCGGGCTGCGCCTGAACCGCCTCCCAGTCGGGTTCCTGGGGGGCGTCCGACCTTGCCCACCATGCGTCACCCAAGACATTCAACATGACCGCCGGAGAAAGGAGCTCTGTTGAACCCAAGGAAAGGCCCGCACAGATGCGAACCTGCTGCTCGAACTGACTCGTCTTGCAGGCCTCAATGGTGTGGTGTCCGCTGTTGTGAGGCCGGGGAGCCATCTCGTTGGCGATGAGACGATCGCCCGAGAGAACAAAAAATTCCACGCAGAGCACGCCCACATAATCCAGGGCAGCAATAATTTTTCCAGCGGACTCGCGCGCCCGTTGTTCAAGCGCGGGAGAGATTCTTGCCGGCAGCTGGGTTACGGCAAGAATGCCGTTTCGGTGGGTGTTCTCGCCCACGGGAAAGATCTCGATCTTCCCTGTGGCATCGCGCGCGCAGATCACGGAGATTTCGCGCTCCAGCGGCAACATTTTTTCCAACACACAGGCCACCGACCCCATCGACTGAAACGCCCGACGCAGCTCGATCGCGTCATGCACTTTGGCTTGCCCCTTGCCGTCATAACCAAGCGTGGCCGACTTCAAAATGCCCGGAAAAAGCGTTGGCGAAACATCGTCGCAGTCATCAAGCCGGGTGATCACAGCATGAGGCGCGACCTCAACCCCCGCCGCGGCAATGAAGCGTTTCTCGTCAATTCGATTCTGGGCAATGGCCACACTCTCGGCCGTGGGCATGGTGGGTGCCGACTTCGCAAGAAACCGGAGCGACTCCGCAGGAACATTTTCAAACTCGGTGGTGAAGACCGTTGCTGCAGAGGCAAGTTCAGTAAGCCCAGCAATGTCGTGGTAGTCCTTCGCAATAACACGGTCCGCAATCTGGGCTGCTGGGCCGTTCGCGTCGGGATCAAGCACGATCACTTTCAGATTTAACCGGTGTGCGGCCTGAATCATCATTCGGCCAAGCTGGCCACCACCCAGTAAGCCAATCATGGTTTAAACCGCAGGCTTGCCCAGCATGGCATTCATGGAATGCGCTGCCTGGGTCTGGTTGGCACGAAAATCGGCCAAGCGGTCACGCAGGGATTCATCTTCGCAGGCCATCGTGGCAATGAGGTGCAAGGCGGCATTTGCCGCGCCGGCCTCGCCAATGGCAAAGGTTGCGACCGGAATGCCTTTGGGCATCTGAACAATGGAGTAGAGCGAATCCTCGCCACGAAGATACTTCGAGGGCACCGGCACTCCGAAGACGGGCACGGTCGTCTTTGCGGCAAGCATGCCAGGCAGGTGCGCCGCACCGCCGGCACCGGCGATGATGCCCCGCAGACCACGCGCCTGTGCAGCCTCGGCATAGGCGTAAAGGGTGTCTGGCATTCGATGGGCAGACACCACTCGGGCCTCATGGGGAATGCCAAACTGATCAAGGATGGCCACGGCGTGCTGCATCACTTCCCAGTCCGACTGCGAACCCATCACCACACCGACGACCGGAAGCCTAACGCCTGCGATTCGAAAAAGCGCCTCGCGGTATTTCGCGGCCGTGCGTTCCACGACATGGTCAGGCAGCGGCGGTGCGGGCGGGGCCTTATTCCAATCCAGAGTTTCAAGGTAATCACGAACAAACTGCTTGTCAAAACTTGGGGGGCTGATGCCTTCTTCGTATTCATCCGCCGGCCAAAAACGCGATGAATCGGCGGTGAGCACCTCGTCCATCAGATGCAAGACACCTGAATCATCCAGACCAAACTCAAACTTGGTGTCCGCAATGATGATGCCCTGTTCAAGCGCGAACTCACTGGCCTCCTGATAAAGCCGAAGGCTGATTTCACGAATCTTTTCCGCCAAGGGCGCGCCAATCTGTTCGCACATCGTTTCGAACGAAATATTTTCGTCGTGCAGCCCCATCTCGGCCTTGTGCGCTGGGGTAAAAATGGGCTGGGGCAGCTTGGCGGCCTGCTTCAGGCCCGCTGGAAGCGCAATGCCACAAACGCTCTGGGTGTCTTGATAATCCTTCCATCCAGATCCAATCAGATAGCCGCGCACGACCGCTTCCACGGGCACGGGCTTCAGACGCTTGGCCACCACGGCACGGCCTCGCACCTGATCGACCTCCGATTCCTCGACGACGGATTCAGGCGCCACACCGGTCAGATGGTTGGGAACGATGTGTGCCAGACGTGAAAACCAGAAATCGGTCATGCGGTTGAGCACCACACCCTTTTCTGGAATGGGCCGGGTCATGATGACATCGAAGGCGGAGAGGCGGTCGGTGGTGACCATCAAAAGCTTGTCGTCACCCACGGCGTAGATGTCTCGAACCTTGCCGCGAGAAACCAGCGGCAGGGACCGAATCGAAGATTGAAGGAGTGCCGACATTAATTAACCACTTGTGAAAGGGCCCCGGACTGATAACGCTGGGCGATTTCCGCAAGAGACACCGGCTTGATCTTGCTGGCTTGTCCTGCGGCACCGAACTGCTGATAGCGCGCCATACAAATCTTCTTGGCGGCCTCACGGGCGGGCTTCAGATAGTCACGCGGGTCAAACTTCGACGGATTCTCGAACATATAGCGACGAATGGCCCCGGTCATGGCGAGTCGAATATCGGTGTCGATATTCACCTTGCGAACACCGTACTTGATCGCCTCTTGAATCTCTTCGACAGGCACACCATAGGTTTCTTTCATGTCGCCGCCAAACTGACGAATCTCGGCCAGAAGCTCTTGGGGCACCGACGAGGACCCGTGCATCACCAGATGGGTGTTCGGAATTCGCTTGTTAATTTCCTTGATTCGCTCAATGGCAAGAATGTCGCCCGTGGGCTTGCGCGTGAACTTGTAGGCGCCGTGGCTGGTTCCAATGGCAATGGCCAAGGCATCAAGCTGAGTGCGCTTCACAAAATCAGCGGCCTGCTCTGGGTCCGTCAAGAGTTGATCGTGGGTCATGACGGAATCGGTACCGTGGCCGTCTTCTTTGTCTCCCTTCATGGTTTCCAAAGAACCCAGACAGCCAAGCTCGCCCTCCACCGACACCCCGGTGGCATGGGCTATCGCGACCACCGTCTTGGTGACCTCGACGTTGTAGTCATAGCTGGCGATCGTCTTTCCATCGGCTTCAAGGGAACCGTCCATCATCACGCTGCTAAAACCCAGCCCGATCGCACCCTTGCAGACATCGGGGCTTTGGCCGTGATCTTGGTGCATCACAATCGGCACCTTAGGATAGGTGTCCACAGCAGCTTGAATCAGGTGCTTCAGGAAGGTCTCCCCCGCGTATTTCCTTGCACCGGCCGAGGCCTGCATAATGACCGGCGCATCCACTGCGGCCGCGGCCTCCATAATGGCCTGAACCTGCTCAAGGTTGTTCACATTGAATGCCGGAATGCCGTAGCCATTTTCCGCGGCGTGATCAAGCAGCTGTCTCATTGATACCAAAGGCATGTCAGTCTCCCTTTTTGAATGTTAAGAATGTCTCTGAGCACCCACCGAAACAATCTTCATGGTGTTGGTGCCGCCCGATTGGCCAATGGGTTCGCCAATCGTGATGATGATGAGGTCGCCGGACTTCACAATGCCCTGATCAACCAGTCGAGCCTCGGCCTGAGCCAGAACCTCTTCTCGCTCGCGGGACTTGTAATCGAAAAAGACAGGGGTGACATCGCGATAGAGCGACATCTTGCGGCGGCTGGCTTGCACGGGTGTAAGCGCATAGACCGGCACCCCAGAATTAAGACGCGACAGCCAAAGCGCGGTCGAGCCCGATTCCGTCAGAGCCACAATCGCCTTCACCTGCAGATGGCGTGCAGTAAACAGCGACGCCATGGCGATGGATTGATCAACACGATCAAATGTGCGGTGAAGGAAATCCGTGTCAAGCGTAATCTGAGTCGACTTTTCTGCCTCCAGGCAGACCCTTGCCATCGACAAGACCGTCTGCACCGGAAACTGACCGGCTGCGGTTTCCGCCGAGAGCATCACCGCGTCCGAGCCATCGAGCACCGCATTGGCCACATCCGAGACCTCAGCACGCGTGGGCACCGGTGAACTGATCATCGATTCCATCATCTGGGTCGCGGTGATGGTGATTTTGTTGGATTCGCGGGCCATACGAATCATTCGTTTCTGCAGTGCGGGTACCGCAGCGTCACCCACCTCTACGGCAAGGTCACCTCGGGCCACCATGATGGCGTCGGAAGCGTCAATAATGTCTTGAAGGTTGGCAATCGCCTCAACCCGTTCGATTTTGGCCACCGTGGCTGCATGGCCACCTGCCTCGCGAATGAGCTTTCTGGCCTCGTGCATATCAGCGGCATCCTTAGGAAAAGACACCGCAAGAAAGTCCGCCTGAATCTCCGCGGCCACCCTAATGTCCGCCATGTCTTTGTCGGTCAACGCCGGCGCGGAAAGCCCGCCGCCTTGACGGTTAATGCCCTTTCGATCGGAGAGCACTCCGCCTTCTAAAACAGTGCAACGAATGGTCGTGGCGCCAACATCATCGACACGCATCGAGATCTGGCCGTCATTAAGCAGCAAAGTGTCTCCCGACACCACGTCCCGAACCAGTTCGGGATAATCCAGGCCAACCCGGTGGTCGTCACCCAAAGTGCATTCAATATCGAACGTGAACTGAGCTCCGGTGGCCAGCGTGACCTTGCCGTCTTTGAATTTTCCGACCCGAATCTTTGGCCCCTGAAGATCGACCAACACCCCGACATCCACACCCAGCTTGGCCGAACTCTCCCGCACCATCTGGGCTCGAGCCTTGTGATCATCAGCCGAGCCATGAGAGAAATTAAGCCGAACCACATTCACACCCGCGACGATTAATCGCTCAATCATCTCGGGAGTGGATGTCGCTGGGCCAAGCGTCGCAACGATCTTCGTAGCCCGGGGGTGCTGAGATGTGGTCACTTCGCGGTCATGAGTGCAATGGTCGTGTCGAGCATTCGGTTTGAGAAGCCCCACTCGTTGTCGTACCAAGAAAGAATCTTGACCAGCTTCCCGTCTGGCGAGACACGCGTCTGAGTGGCATCAAAAATGCTTGATCGTGGATCATGATTAAAGTCGATCGACACCAGGGGGTCGGTGTTGTAGCCCAACACGCCCGCAAGCGCTCCTTCACTTGCCGCTTTGATCAGGGCGTTCACCTCGTCGACCGAGGTGGCTTTTTTCGAGGCAAAGCTGAGGTCCACCACCGACACGTTGATGGTGGGTACACGCATGGCAAAGCCATCAAGCTTTCCATTGAGATCAGGCAAGACCAGCCCAACTGCAGCCGCTGCACCCGTCTTGGTGGGAATCATGGACATAGTGGCCGAACGAGCACGGCGCAGGTCTTCGTGATAGACGTCTGTTAAGACTTGGTCATTGGTGTAGGCATGAATGGTGGTCATCAGACCGCTTTCGATGCCCAGGTTTTCGTGAAGCACTTTCGCAACCGGGGCCAGGCAATTGGTTGTGCACGACGCATTGGAGATCACGGTATGGGAAGCCTTCAAGACACCCTGGTTCACACCAAAGACCACGGTGGCGTCCACATCTTTGCCTCCCGGTGCCGAGATGATGACCTTCTTTGCACCACCCTTCAGGTGAGCCGAGGCCTTTTCTTTGCTGGTAAAGAAACCGGTGCACTCAAGCACAACATCAACGCCCAGCTCACCCCAGGGAAGTTCGGCCGGATTACGGTTTGCCAAGACTCGAATTCGATCGCCATTGACCACCATGCTGTCTCCATCCACCGTCACGGTGCCAGGGAACTTGCCATGAGCCGTGTCATAACGGGTGAGGTGGGCGTTGGTATTCGGGTCACCCAGGTCGTTGATGGCGACGATCTGGATGTCGTGTTTCTTGCCGCCTTCGTAATGGGCACGAAGAATGTTTCGTCCGATACGTCCATAACCGTTAATTGCGACTTTAATCGTCATTGCTGCGTTCTCCCTGACTGGTGAGTGATATTGATGGTGAAAACCAACTTCGATAACGTGAATCCAACGACCTAATTCAATACGGCGTTTGCGGTCGCGACCAGTTCGTCGACAGTGATGCCGAAATACTTGAACAGATCACCCGCCGGTGCCGACTCACCGAAACGGTCCAGGCCCAGCACCGCCTGCGGCTGATACTTCCACCAGAGGTCCGTCACGCCGGCCTCCACAGCAACGCGCGGCACATTATGAGGAAGCACCGAGGTTTTGTAAGCTACGGACTGTTGATCAAACACCGTCGATGAAGGCATGGACACGACTCGCACCCGGCGTCCAGCGCTCTGTAACACTTTGGCGGCTTGCATCGCCAGCGCAACTTCCGACCCACTGGCCATCAGGACGATCTCCGGGTTTCGGTCGGTGAAGAGAACATAAGCACCCTTGGCGGCGTCAGACGCCATAGAGGCTTTGCAGATCTGGGGTGGAAGGTTTTGCCTCGACAGCAAGAGCGCCGTCGGGCCGTCTGCCCGCTCAAGCGCCGCCTGCCAGGCCACCGCGGTCTCTGCAGCGTCGGCTGGGCGCCAGACGTGAAGATTCGGAATAAGACGCAGCGAAGCGGGATGCTCCACCGGTTGATGGGTTGGGCCATCTTCACCAAGACCGATGGAATCATGGGTGAAGACATGGATGACTCGTATCTTCATCAGCGCGGCCATACGGATGGCGTTACGGCTGTAATCCGAAAAGGTCAAAAACGTTCCGCCAAAGGGAATGAAACCACCGTGAAGTGCAAGGCCATTCATGATGGCCGCCATACCGAATTCACGGACGCCATAGTTGATGTGGGCACCCGCCGAGATGGCCCCCTTCGCGTCCACCCGCAGGGAGGCCACACCTTTCCAGTTCGTCAGATTCGAACCTGTCAGATCAGCCGATCCACCCAGAAGACCGGGCGTGCGTGGGCCAATGTCATCAAGAACAATCTGCGACGCCTTGCGACTCGCCACGGTCAGATTCTCCGACACAAGACGCTCAAAAAGCGCCTTCGATTGCGCAGCGAAATCGGTGGGCAGCTGGCCCTGCATGCGTCGATTGAATTCCGCTGCTTCGGCAGGATAGCGCGCAGCGTATGCAAGCATGAGCTCGTTCCATGACGACTCCCGTTTCTGGCCCTCCGCCGTTGCATCCCATGCCGAGCGGATGCTCTGGGGAATTTCGAACGGTGGGTGAGGCCAATCAATGGATTCTCGAGTCAGCGCAATCTCTTCGTTTCCAAGGGCTTCGCCGTGCGCTTTGGCCGTGCCCGCACGGTTTGGGGACCCTTTTCCAATCTGGGTTTTGCAGATGATCATGGTGGGGGCAAGCCGGCCTTGATTCCCCTTCACAGCCCACTGGCGAGCCTGGCTGATGGCATTGCTGACGGCAAGGATGTCATGCCCATCGATCGGGCCAATGACATTCCAGCCATAGGACTCGAAACGTTGACGGCTGTCATCGCGAAACCAGGCGTCCACCTGGCCATCAATGGAGATGCCATTGTCGTCATACAACGCAATAAGTTTGGAGAGCCCCCAGACACCGGCCAGTGAACAGGCTTCATGAGAGATGCCTTCCATCAGACATCCGTCACCAAGAAAGACATAGGTGTTGTGATCGACGATTTCAAGATTCGGCCGATTGAATTCGGCAGCCAAGAGTTTCTCGGCCAGCGCCAGCCCCACCGCATTGGTGATGCCCTGACCCAGCGGGCCTGTGGTGGTCTCCACACCTGGGGTCATACCGTATTCGGGATGGCCCGGCGTCTTGGAGTGCAGCTGACGAAAATTTTTCAGCTCGTCGATGGACAGGTCGTAGCCAGCAAGATGCAAAAGACTGTAGAGCAACATCGAGCCATGCCCATTGGAGACGACAAACCGATCACGGTCCGCCCACTGCGGATTCTTGGGGTTGTGCTTAAGATGGCTTGCCCAAAGCGCGACGGCCATGTCGGCCATGCCCATGGGCATCCCAGGGTGACCTGAGTTCGCCTTTTGCACGGCGTCCATGGAGAGGGCACGGATCGCGTTGGCCATTTGAGAAGCTTGGGGGTGAAGGTCGGCTGCTGGAAATTGCATGAGAAATGTCATCCAAAAAGGGTTTTAGGGAAATACCCTAAGACTCTAGAAGTCCTGATTGTTAAGTTAAAGTCACTATTCTTGAATTAATTCGTAAGCCAAACTTACCCGCCACCTCATCGCGCGGCCAGGCTCTTTTACACATCGACGGTGAGCCCCGAAAACGGTAGATTTTACCCCGCAAACCCACCCCCCATGCAGCCCAGAATCCACTTTCCAAGCCTATCCCTCGGGAATAACCAGCTGGACCCCGAGAGCAGCCACCACCTTGCCGTGGTGCTTCGTGCCAAGGCCGGGGAACACGTTGTTCTTTTTGATGGAACTGGGCAAGAGGGGCTGGGCGTGATTCGCGTGATCGACCGGTCAGCGGTCTGCGTGGAAATCGAATCAATCGACCGGGTGAATCGAGAGTCACCCGTCGACATCACCGTGGTTCAGGCCCTGTGCACCGGCGACAAAATGGACTGGGTCGTTCAGAAGTCCACCGAACTGGGTGCAAGTCGGATTATTCCGCTGGTCGCGGCGCGAAGTGTTCTGAAACTCGATGGCCCAAGGGCCGAAAAGCGCGTTGCTCACTGGCAGGCGATCGCAGAATCGGCCAGCGCCCAGTCGGGACGCACCCGGGTACCGAAAGTGGCCTCGATCCAAAGCCTTCAAAGCGTGTTGGGTGAATGGGCCAGAGACCGCAGCGAAATGGGCCCGGAAAAGATCAGCGGCTGGCTGCTTGATCCTTTCGCAAAGGAACAGCTTTCAAAGGTACCGCTGACGTCTTCGGTCACCCTGCTCGTCGGTCCTGAGTCCGGCTGGACCGATGACGAGGAAACGTTGGCCAAGCGCGCGGGTTTCATTGGCCTTCGGGCTGGGCCCCGGATACT
>JBBAQV010000004.1:0-30459 GCA_040400125.1 Burkholderiaceae bacterium | reverse complement strand
CGAGCATGAGTTCTTTGAAACTAAAAAGCGACCGTGAGAGCTCGCTGGCCTTCGGGTGGTTCGCCAGAATGACGCCAAGAATCAACGCGCCAAGATCGCCCTTCAGATCCATCGCGGTGAAGTACTCGTATCCCGCCGCCAATGCGAAAAAAAGTCCACTCAGAACGAGCAACTCACCATGTCCCACCTGGTCAAGAAGCCTGTAAAGAACCTTCCTCACGAACGGCAAAAGCAAAAGCGAAAATATCCAAAGATTCGGGTACTGCCCCTCGCTGATGGCAAGGAACAACACCGCGAAAATATCCTGCATCACCAAGATGCCAATGGCGACTTTCCCATAGAAGGCCGTCATGTCACCTTTGTCTTCCAGAACCTTGACGGCATACACCGTGCTTGAAAATGAGAAGGCAAACCCCAAGATCAAGGCCTCAAACCAAGAAACGCTTAAAAGAGGCAGAGGGAACAGTGCTTGCCCAAGAAGGATCACACTGGTGAAGAGCAACGTGGACAGCGCGATATGGGCAAGGGACGTGGCCCAGATTTCGCTCTTACCCAGGGCCTTCACGTCAAGCTTGAGGCCGATCGTGAACAAAAGAAGGGTGATGCCCAAATCAGCGATGAGACCCAAGCCCGCAGGCGGACTGAAGCCCGCCATGTTGTAGGCGAACCCGGCCAACAGGAAGCCGACCATCGGCGGCAGGCCAACTCGGCTAAGAACGAGGCCGAATAAAAATGCGAATCCAACCAGGGTAACCAACATCTTGAGGTCCTTTGCTAAGGCCTTAATCCTGCCACAGAGTGTCGCTGGGCGTTCTCAGGTCAGGGCCGGAGGAGACTGGACATACGCGTTACACGCGTGCTTTGAGAAGCGACGGCCGATGTTAGAATTTGGAAATTAGCGGTCTTAAAAAATTGTCCTTTTGGACGCGTAGCTCAGTGGTAGAGCACTGCCTTCACACGGCAGGGGTCACAGGTTCGAACCCTGTCGCGTCCACCAAATCACCAAAACACCCAAAGCAAAACGCTTCCAAGAATCAGCCTGTAGATGACGTACGGAAGCATTCCTGTTCGATCCAGCAAACGAATGAAAAAGTGCATCGTCAGATACGCGGTCACCGCGGACACCGCGAACCCAACGAACAAGGTCGCCCAATCGATAGGGTCCACCCCCTGAAGCAGATCGGCGGTGACAAGAACACCAGCAGCGGCAATCGTGGGTATCGACAACAAGAAAGAAAACCGTGCAGCGGCCGTCCGGTTCAAACCAAGCAACAAGGCTGCGGTGATGGTGATTCCCGCACGAGACGTTCCTGGAATGAGCGCGATCATCTGGGCCAGTCCAATCACCACGGCATCGCGCAGGGTCAGTGAATATTCGTCACGACTCTTCCTGCCAAAACGGTCCGACCACCACAGAACCAGGCCAAACAAGATCGTGCTTGCTGCAATCACCACCGGGAACCGAAACACGCCCTCGACGAGATCCTTCCCAAGGAACCCGGCCACCGACACCGGCAGCGTGGCAAGAACCACGCCCCACGCAAGCCTTGAGTCTGGGCTTGAACCGCCCGTGAACGAACGGGACCATGCGGTCGCCATGGCCATGAGCTCGGCTCGGAAATAGATGACCACTGCGGCGAGTGTCCCGGCATGCACAGCGACATCAAAGGCAAGGCCTTGGTCGCTCCAGCCAAGCAATACCGGCGCAAGAATAAGATGCGCTGAGCTCGACACCGGAAGAAATTCCGTGAACCCCTGGACAAGAGCAAGCGTGATGATCTGAACAAGGTCCATCTAAATTCCCTTGGCGGCAGCCAGCAAAAGACAGATGACGACGATGAGGCTGAGATTGCGCCGAAGGTTGAGCCATTCAACCGGCCATTCGAACTGAAGCCCGTGACGACGATCCACCAAATAGACAAGCGCGACAAGCAAAGCTAACGCAACAAGACGCATGGAATCACCAGGCAAGAACCAGGAGAGCCAGGCCATCAACGACGGGACCACGCTAAAGGTTAGTAGCCGGGCACGGGCAGCGTCATCCAAGCGATCATCGGAAAGCGCGATTCCCCACGAGACAGCACCAACAAAGCTGAGAATCGTTACCGCATAAAGCGTCAGCGCGTCTCTTGCCAAGCTCTGCAAAGCAGAGGGTTCCAAAAGTTGAACAGCCACGGCCAGACCGACGAAGGGAATGAGTCCTCCATAGCCCAAGACCTGGAGGCGACGAAAGATCGTGAGAGAAGGCTTTTGCATGCCGTGAATTCTATGCGAATCCCTTAACGAGCAAGCACCACCGCAAAGTATCCGCGACGGTCCGTCCAGATCTGCTGGTCTGAAAACCCAGCATGGCCCAAGAGAGCCTGCAGGCTTTCCGGGGTGTATTTGTAAGAGTTCTCCGTGTGAATGGACTCGCCCTGCTGAAAAACTCTTGAACCACCCGGCCACGACACAGTGCAGGTTTCTTTTGCACGAAGATGCATTTCGATGCGCGATTCCGTCGGATTAAAGAATGCGTGGTGCTCAAATTCTTCGACCTGAAAATTAGACTTCAGCCGCTGATTCACATGCCGAAGAATGTTCAGGTTGAACGCGGCGGTCACCTTCAACGGGTCGTCGTAAGCAAGCTCAAGCACCGCCTTGGGCTTGACCAGATCCACACCCAAAAGTAGCCAGCCGCCATGAAGCTGATGCCGTATATCCGACAGAAGATTGGCGGCGGCCAAGGGCGAAAAATTGCCAATGCTGGAGCCTGGATAGAGAAATAGTCTTGGCTGTGCAGGCAGTGGCAGATCTTTCGGAATGCCCATTGAGAAATCAAGACCAATACCTGTCATGGGAAGCGCCGGAAACTGTTCCCGCAGGCGCAGCATGGACTGCCGGAGATGATCCGCAGAGATATCCATCGCCACATAGTGACTTGGATGAAGCATGGCCAGCCATCGCTCCGCTTTTTGACAATCCCCGGCGCCAAGATCGCAGACCACAAGACCCTTACCCACTCGGCCGAGCAATTCCGACTGCACCGTATCAAGTATTTCGGCCTCGGCCTGCGGCGGGTAATATTCAGAAAGCTGAACAATGGCGTCAAAAAGAGCCGACCCCAAACGATCGTAGAAAAACTTCGGCGAAATCATCGCCCTCTCTTGCATCAGCCCTGCCGACAATTCCTCAGCCGCCGTCATCGAATTAGGCGAGTCGATCACGATAAACTGCAACGAATAATTGGGCTGGGTTGATGTCATCTGCTAGGTTACCTATTTCTTGTGAATACGCTTCAACAACACCTTGACGACTTCAGTGACCTGCGTTTGCTTTCCAAAACGCAGCTTGTCGTCGAGACCCAGCGGGCAAGAGCCTCCACACTTCAGTTGCTCAACGCGTTTGTTCGAAACTTTCCGAAGGATACCGCCTGGAGGGAACGTTTCCCATGGATCAACCCGCCTCTGTGGGAATTTGGTCATATCGCCTGGTTCCAAGAATACTGGCTCTTGCGTCGAACCTCGGGGATTCCCAATGATCAAGACGAGCTCTACAACTCCGCGGAGGTGTCACGCGAAACCCGCTGGACAATGGATGCCCTAGAGGCCAATGAGGTTCAACGCTACCTCTCCAACGTCTTGGATCGCAGTCTGATTCAACTTGAGCAGGCGGACCCGAACGACAACGAGAGCTTCTATTTTTTCCGTCTGACTCTCGCCCACGAGCTGATGCACATTGAGTCGCTTTTATGGATGGCTCAAAGCCTTGGTTTTGATCCGGAGATAACAGATGCCAAAAGTCCGCTCTATTCCAAGCTCAGTTCGATGCCCTCCACGCTGGGCTCCATCCGTGTTCCCGCCCAGACAGTTTCCGTGGCCGCAACCCCAGGGTTTCATTTTGACAATGAGGCGCCGGGGCATTCTTGGGTGATTGAAGCCTTCGAAATCGATACGTCCCTGGTCAGTCACGGGCAGTATGCCGCTTTTGTCGATGCGGGCGGCTACCATCATGACCAATTCTGGTGCCCCGAGGGGCTTGCCTGGCGACAGGCTCAACAGGCAATACAGCCGGCCTTCTGGCGTGTTTCGGGTCTGGGCATTGAACGACAATGGTTCGGCAGGTGGGAAGCCGTTTTGCCCTCAGCCCCCATGCTTCACCTCAGTCTCTATGAGGCTCAGGCCTATTGTCGCTGGGCCAAGCGCCAACTTCCCTCGGAAGCCCAATGGCTTGCCGGCATTCAGGCTGAAATGGACTGGGGGGCTGCATGGGAGTGGCTATCAGAGAGCCACCAACCCTTTCCAGGTTTTAAGCCGCATGCCTATCGCGAGTATTCTGAGCCTTGGTTTGGAAATCACCAGCTTTTAAAGGGGGGAAGCTTGCTTGCCGACCGGCTGATGCATCACCCTCACTACAGGAACTTCTTTAAGCCCAGCCGACTCGATGTCACCACAGGGTTTCGTACCGTCCACCCTCTTTAACTGAAGGAGCATTCATGTTCGCGTTCAAAGCATCCTCTCTGACCAAGGCCATCGCGGGAGTTGCCGTCTTAACACTGGCCAACCTGGCACAAGCCCTTGAGATCAAGCCCTACACCCGTGAGGCTCATGCAGCCGCGCAATCCAGCGGAAAGCCGACAGCGCTGCATTTTCACGCGCCATGGTGCGGAACCTGTGTTTCCCAAGAGGCCGCACTTAAAACCCTGCAAGCCGAGAAAGCACTTCCTGGACTGACTGTCTTTGTCGTCGATTACGACAGCAACAAGCCGCTTCGAAAAGAGCTAAAGGTGCGATCACAGTCGGTGTTCGTCGTGTTTAAAGGCGCCAACGAGGTGGCGCGTGCAGGCGGTGACACCCGTCCTGACAAAATTCGAACGCTGCTTGCAAAAGCGCAGTGATGATTACTGAGCTCGGCATTAGCCTTTTGGCGGGTAGCCTGACAACACTGAACCCATGCGTGTTTCCCATTCTTCCTTTGGTGATTGGAAGCGCGGTTCAGGCCAACCGAAAGGCACCGCTCATGATGGGCCTGGGTATGGCGTTGGCCTTTGCCATGCTTGGGCTACTGACCGGGCTTCTTGCCGACAGTGTTGGCTTTGATCCGGATCTCATCCGCACCATCACAGCCGTCTTTCTGATCATCTTTGGATTAACGCTTGTTATTCCTTCTGCGAAAGCGGTCTTCACTCGATTCATTTCACCCGTGGCCTCTGGGGCCAACCGGCTGTCGGGAGGGCTCTCGGGGGAATCCTCGATGGGGGCGTTTCTGATGGGCATGCTTCTTGGCCTGATCTGGACGCCCTGCTCTGGCCCTCTCTTGGTGTCAACGCTTGCCATGGCGGCGGGTGACGGTGCTGCTCAGGCTTCAATCACGCTGGGATTCTTCGGTCTTGGCGCGGCGATCCCGCTGATTTCTGTGGGCTATCTTTCCCAGGCGAAGCTTGGCCGCCTGCGTGCCTGGGTTTTGACTCATGGCGACCGCGCGCAGCAGCTGATGGGGCTACTTTTGGCGGGCGTGGGACTGCTGGTGATCACTGGCCTTGATAAACAGCTTGAGGCGCAGTTCATCAAGCTTCTTCCTCAGGCGTGGCTTGATCTCACCACACGGTTCTAAGACGACAGCCAATTGATTCAACGATGAAACGTCTTCTTTTTCTCTTTCCAAACGAATGGGATCGTGAGGAGCTTCAAAGGCATCACCCACACCCCGGTGTGGACATCATTTTTGAAGGATTTGATCGGCAACGTTTCTCAGAACGGCTCCGACTTTTAAGGTTCAGCCCGGAAAGATTCGTGGAGCAACTGGTGAGCCGCTATGCCGGAAAGATTGATGGCGTCACCAGTAACGATGATCACTTTGGCGCGCTGCTGGCCGCAATCGTTGCGAAACGGCTTGGCCTTCCTGGAAACGACCCAGATTCCATTGTTCGATGTCAGCACAAAGCCTGGATGCGCTCCGCCACGATTGACCCATTCCCCAATCAAACGCCATCGTTCTGGGAACTTGAACGGCCTCTCGGTAACGAAGCCACACAGGCCATCGACTACCCCGTCTGGGTGAAGCCCGTGAAATCCAGTTTCTCTATTCTTGCGCGTCACGTTCAAACGGCGCAGGAACTTAGGTCGGCTGCTCGATTCAGTTGGTACGAACGAGTTGCCCAGCGGGTATTGCTTGGCCCCGTGGAGCAGCTTTTTCGTCTGGCAAGCCCGGCCCTGACGCAATCAAAGGCCCCAGGATTTCTGTCTGCGCTGATCGCCGAAACGCCGCTGCATGGTCAGCAGATCAATGTCGACGGTTATGTCGACCAAGACGGTGTCCATGTACTTGGAGTCGCGGACTCGATCATGTACCCCGGAACCCATGCCTTTGCCCGATTTCAAACACCCAGCAGGCTCGGGCCCAGAGAAATTGATGCGGTGACCTCGTCCGCGAAAGCCATCATCAAGTCGCTTGGATACCGGCACGGTTTTTTTAATCTTGAGGCGATGGTTCGAACCAACCCAGAGACCAACACGGTTGAGATTGGATGGATCGAGGCCAATGCGCGAATGGCAAGGCAGCTTGCCAGCCTGTACGAAGCTTCTGCAGGCATTGATTTCTGGAAGATCTTGATCCGTCTCGCGCTTGGTGAAAGCACGGCCACCCTGCGTGTTCCCGTTTCAACGACGAAGGTGGCGGCAAGCTTTGTATCGCGAAGTTTCGCTGGCCGCCCGACAGACCCGGAGCCTTCGGCTCATCAGATCGAGCAGGCTCGGATTCGTTTTCCGATGGCAAGAATGTTTTTCTACTTCAAACCCCACGGCATGGGGTTTCACCGAGAGATGAAATGGGTCGGAAGCTATCGGTACGCAGTGATCAATCTGTCTGCGGAGAACATGCATCAGCTTGAGAGTAATTACCAGTCACTCATGGATTTATTCGGCTGGCAGCCCACGGTTCAGTTCGATGATGCGTTGGCCCATGCTCAGCCCACTTAGCCAGGCCCCCTGAACCTTATCGCCACCGGCCCAGTCACCGCAGGCACCGAGAGACCGTGCAGCGTCCATGAGATAGCCCAGCTGTAGCGGGGCTTTCGACCGCGAGTAGCGCCAGCGATGACTTTTTCTGGAGACGACCGAAAGACCTGTCATGGCGCGAAATGCTGCAACCAATTCGGCCTCAACCGTTTCGGCTTGCTCTTCAAGATGACTGAGACTCCATTCATCCGTGGCCTGAAGCACCCATGTCTCTGCACCGGTTCGGCCAGGCTTGCTGGTGTTGCGTGCCACCCAGCCCAGCGGCCCGCCATTGACGAAGGCCGCATCGAAACCGGGATCCATCTGGCCTTCGGTTTGAACCATGATGGTCCAGCATGGCAGCATCGTCGCAGCGTCAAACTGCGGCTCCCATCCCGTGTCGTGATCCCGCAGCAAGACTTTTGCCTGGGGCGCGGGAATCGCAAGTACCAGCCAGTCGAATTGCCCTTCCACACGACCCGATTCGGCCGAATGCAAAATCCACTTGTCGTTTTCGCGGCTCAATGAATTGATGGTGGTATTTAAGGACACGTCCAACGATTCCGCCAGCCACATCGCAGGAGACGTCATCCGAGGCTCACCCACATAGCGGGCCGTTTCCGCGGCACGTGCGGCCGAACGATCGCCACCGATCACCGAGAGCCGGGGAAGCCATCGTCGGGCGACTCCGGCGTCCACCCAGCGAAACACTTCCTCTTCAAAGCGTGAATCAGTGGCGGTGAAGTATTGAGCGCCGTGATCACATTCCCATCCATCGCCCCGACGGGTGCTCATTCGGCCCGACACGCCACGGCTCTTCTCAAATAACCTTACGTGATTTCCGGCTTGAGTCAGCACGCGAGCGCAGGATAATCCAGCCATGCCTGCGCCAATGATGGCAATGGTTTTCATAAGGTGTTGGTCATGAGTCAAACGCAAAAAACATTTTTAATTTTTGGTGGTGTCGGCGGTATTGGCGAAGCCCTGGAGAAGAGTCTCTCAGAAAAGGGACACACGGTGTTCGTCACAGCAAGAGAAGAGAGCCTATCGAAAACCCGAGAAGGCTTCGATCGCAATCGTGTCTTGACGGTGGATGTCTTTGATGAGGCAGCGATTCGCGAGGCCGTTCAAAAAGCCGGCGCCAATGGACTGGACGGGATTGCTTACTGCGTGGGTTCGATTGATCTCAAGCCGCTTGCACGAACCGCCGCTGCCGACTTAATGAAGAGCTTTCAACTGAATGTGGTTGGTGCTTTCGTGGCGGTGCAAGAGGCAGCGCCGATGCTTCAGGAAAGCCAGGGAAGCGTGGTGCTGTTTTCGTCGATTGCCGCCCAGCGAGGCTTCGCCCTACACACTGGCATTGGCACCGCAAAGGCGGGCTTGGAGGGTCTGGCGCGAAGCCTTGCCGCAGAGCTTGCCCCGAAGGTTCGCGTCAACGCCATTGCGCCAAGTCTTTCGGACACACCCTTGGCGAAAGGCTTTACTCAGAGCCCGAAAATTGCCGAGACGATTGCATCCATGCATCCGATTCCCCGTCTCGGTGATGCGGGCGAGATTGCCTCACTCGCAGAGTTTCTCCTCTTGCCGAGTGCGGCTTGGATCACGGGGCAGGTCTTTCACGTCGACGGCGGCCGCAGCAGCATCGAAAAGAAATAGATGGGGAAAAGCTTGGCGGCCAGCGTCACCCGATGGACGCCAACCCTGCTCGACTCGGTCGCCCGACTTGTGACGGTCACCGCTTGGCAGGACGTCCGCCAAGGACACTGAGCTAAGAAACTTAACGACCTCGTCTTCCGCGCGCCGATAGAGATCGAGCGTGACCTGATCTTCCTCTCCTGCACCAGGGCGAAGGCCTGCCTCGGTGAGCATCTTGGAAGGCGTTTCGACCGCCCGAAGAATGTCCATGACGCAAATCTCATGGGGAGCCTTGCCCAGTTGATAACCCCCGCCCGGACCACGCGTAGCAACGACAAGTCCCATGGTGCGCAGTGGACGACAGAGGATTTCCAGGTAGGAGAGCGACACCCCAAGGCGCCAGGCCATTGATGCAAGCGAGACAGGTCCCTGGCTTGATTTCGTTGCCAGATCAGCCATCAGAGCGATAGAAACCTTTGCTTTGGTTGAGATTTGCACGGCCAGCTCCAATTGAGGGAAGGGATTTAAGAATTAGGGTGCTGACTCAGAAAATGGTTCCGAATTGCCCCCAAAAAAACTGTTCAAAAACAGTTCATATGAGCAGAATATCCTGTTAGAGTTCAAAAAACCCTCGAAAAAGCGAATTTAAACGTGACAAAACCTGTTCAAACATCCAAGTACCGAGCAGGCGTGGCCGCAAGGCTAGCGGGCATTCCTGTGGAAACCCTGCGAGTCTGGGAGCGTCGCTACAAAATTTCTCCCCCGCTGGGTGATCAGGCGTCCCAGAGGCTCTACAGCAAAACGGACATCGACCGGCTAACACTTCTGAAGCGTTTGGTGGATTTGGGGCAGCCCATTGGCGCGCTTTCAAAGCTTGATTTCGATAGCCTTCGAAGCATGCAAGACACCCTGCTGGCTCATGGGCAGGATCCGCTGAGCGGCGCCGAAATTCGGATCGTCATTTTTGGCAATCTCATTGACCCCGTCAGTCTGACCGAAGAGCTTTCAGGAAAACAGGTGTCGATTGCCTTTCAGGCGGCGCATCTGGACGAGGTCTCGTCAATGCCAACTGAACTTCACGCCGATCTTCTGCTCGTCGACATGCCAACCCTGGTGGAGCTGCGAAGAGACCTTCTCGACGAAGCGGCAAAGCGTTGCCGTGCGAAACGCGTCGTGCTTTTTTATCGGTTCGCGCCGAGCAACCTCATTCGCCAGCTTCGCCACGCCGGTTATTCTGTCTTGCGCACACCGATTGAGGCCATGTCGATTGCGAATCTATGCGCCAGCATGATTCGACAGCGGCAGGGCCAGTTCGGCGGCTCCTCAGTCAACACCTCAGTCACCACCGCCTTCAACACATCAGGAACGCCGCATGATCCGCTTGTCGACGATATCCCCTCACGTCGATACTCGGACACCACCCTGCATCGACTGGCGCAGATGAAAAGCTCGGTCTATTGCGAATGCCCAAGCCAGCTTGCAGAGCTCTTGATGCACCTGACGGGTTTTGAGCAGTACAGCAGTGAATGCGCCAATAAGACTCCCGACGACGCAATGATTCATGAGGCGCTGCGCCAAAGCGCTGGGCGGGCAAGGGTGCTTTTGGAAGAAGCCATGGCCCAGCTTCTTGCCGCCGAAAACCTGACGGATGACATCGCCAATCTGGGCTAACGCGGCACCCTGACCTTAGGCATTCGCTCAAGAACGATCAGCGACTTTTCGGTAAGCCATTCGGAGTCTCGCCTTCGGTCGTAACGCTTGGGCGCCGGCAGAATGGATGCCAGCCAGGCTGCCTGGACCGAGTCGAGCTGAGAAGCCGACACCCCAAAGTAGTGTCGTGAAGCCGCTTCAATGCCAAAAACACCAACACCCCACTCGGCGACGTTCAGATAAAGTTCAAGAATCCGTCGTTTGTCCAGCACGACCTCGAGCATGCCGGTGATGATGAATTCCTGAGCCTTGCGAAGGTAACTTCGGTCGGCTGACAGAAACAGGTTTTTTGCCAGCTGCATGGTGATGGTTGATCCACCCCGATGGACGCGGCCCTTTCGCAGATTGTCGCGGGCCGCTTTTTCAATCGCTTCCCAGTCCACGCCGTCGTGGTCACTGAAGCCGGCATCCTCGGCGGCGATCACCGCCTGCTTGGCATAAATCGAGATGGCGCCATAGGGAGCCCAGTTCTGTCGAATGGTCACGCCCGACTTTGCGGCTTTGAATCGCTCACGCTCGGCATCCATGAATGCTGTGGACGTCGGTGCATTCCAACGAAGCCAAACCACCTGGGCGAGCAGGGACGCCTGATAGACCAGCAAAGCCGCAAGTAAAATACCCAAGGGCCATCGAAGCAGCCTCCAGGCGGAACTCGAGCGTCGCGCTTTCATCAATTAATTTCTAAAGGTTAAGGAATGAACGAATCAGATTCTGTGATGGACGGATTTCGCCGCTATTGTGCCCTGCTTCTTGGAAGCCTGATTGCGGTTTTCCTGCCGGCCTGCGCCCATTCCCAGCATGGCGATCAGCTCTATGAGCCCAGGGTGGGACAGCACGGCAAGGATGTGATCTGGGTCCCCACCCCGGACGACCTTGTGGTGCGCATGCTGGAGACCGCGAAAGTCACCGCCAATGATCTTGTCATTGATCTTGGCGCGGGTGACGGCAAGATCCCCATTCAGGCGGCTCGACAGTTTGGTGCCCGCGCGATTGGCATCGAATACAACAAGGACCTTGCCGAATTGGCCCGACGAAATGCCCAGCGTGCTGGGGTGGCCGACAAGGTGACCATCATTCATGGCGACATCTTCAAAGAAGACTTCTCAAAAGCCACCGTGGTGACGCTTTATCTCCTTCCTGAGCTGAATATGAAGCTCAAGCCGACACTTTTAAAAATGAAACCGGGCACGCGAATTGTTTCGCACTCCTTCAACATGGAGACATGGGAACCGGATGCGGTGATCTCGGGGGCCAACAGCTATTACGGCTATTTCTGGGTGGTACCCGCACCGATTGATGGCCGCTGGAACCTGACCGGTCTTGATCATCCGGCGAGCATTGAGGTTCGCCAACGGTTTCAGAAGTTCGGTGGCTTCATCACCATCCATGGCCAACGTCAGCCCATCACCGAGGGCACGATTCGCGGGCCCGAGGTGACTCTGAAGTTCCGGGATGCCCAGCTTGCGGAGCACACGATCGTGGCGGTGGCCGAATCGGGCCAGCTGAACGGCAGCCTCTTTACCCAGGGGCAAGGGTCCGCCCGAACCATTCGCGCGAGCCGCGAAACCTCTTCAGCCCAGTGACATGGCGCAGGCATGGGCACTGGCCCATGCCCACTGAAAATTATGGCCGCCAAGGTGGCCCGTGACATCGACACACTCACCGATGAAGTAGAGGTTCGGATGGTTTTTGGCCATCATGGTTTTGCTGTCAAGCGATCGCGTGTCGACACCGCCAAGCATGACCTCGGCTTTTTTCCAGCCCAGTGTTCCGGCGGGTTTGACCTGCCAATGTTGAACACGTGCCACAAGGGATTCGCGCTGAGCCCTTGAGATTTCAGCCCATTTGCGGCCCGACAACCCACAGGACTGGGCGAACCATTTCGCTAGCCGATCCGGCATGCTCAAAGCCAAGACGGCATCCGCCGACTTGGCACCCACCTGCCGCTCATCGAAAAGCTTGGACAAGTCCTGGCCGTTGGACCAATCAACGGTGATGGAATCACCCTCTTGCCAATAGCTGCTGGCCTGCAACACGGCCGGGCCGGAAAGCCCCTTGTGAGTGATCAAGAGATCTTCATCAAAGCTGCCGTGGCCATAGCCCTGACCTTGCTCGCCTGAGGCAATGTTTACAGGAAGGCTTAAACCCGAGAGTTCCTCCATTCCCAGAAACTCGGTGGATGTAAAGGCCAGGGGCACCAGCGCCGGCCGGGGCGGAACCACAGGCAACGAGAGGCTGCGCGCAATATCAAGAGCGAATCCCGAAGCACCGATCGCTGGCACCGGCAAGCCGCCCGTGGCCAGCACCAGATGCGGTGCCATAAAAATGCCTTGATCGGTATTGATCTGCCAGTCTTGAGACGTTTTGCCGATGGTTTGAACGACCACAGGATGATGAATGGACACGCGCCCAAGACTGCATTCCTGCATCAGCATGCCAATGATTTTCTGTGCGGAGTCATCGCAAAAAAGCTGGCCCTTGTGCTTTTCGTGAAAGCCAATCTTGTGCTGTCGAACAAGTTGAATGAAGTCGTTGGGTGAATAACGGCTTAGAGCACTTTTGGGGAAATGCGGATTGAGCGACAGAAAGTTTTCGAGTCGGCTTTCGCGGTTGGTGAAATTGCAACGCCCACCCCCACTGATTCGAATCTTCTCCCCCAGGGTTTTGGCGTGGTCCAACACAAGCACCCTCAGCCCCCTCTGGCCAGCGATGCCTGCGCAGAAAAGTCCTGCCGCACCGCCCCCAACCACCACCAGGTCGTAGCGATTCATGGCGAAGTCAGGACAACACCCGCCAAAGTCCGACGCCGCTGACGACCACCAGGGCCACCCCCAGAACACGGAAAAAGGTTGGTGTCTCGGCCGCCACGATGCGTTCGTGGGCACGCTGACCAAGGACGTGGCCAAGCCATGCACAAGGAAGCAGCCAGAGATGATGGATCAGCTGAAGATCAACACCCACGATGACAAACGAGGTGAGTTTGATCGCGGTCAGAATGAACCAGAGCACAAAGAGTGTGTCTCGTAGCTGATGCTTTGGCACATGCGCTGCAAACACCGGAATGATCAGTGGCGCTCCAGTGAGGGATGTGCCTGAAATGTAAGCGCCTGCCCCCAGAAGGGCGACATCCACCGTCTTGCTCTGGTTGCGGATGGGACGGTTCAAGATGTACCCAATGGCATAGCCCAGTACGATCAGAAAAATGACTGTGCTCATGAGTTTGGGCGGCAGCGTCAAAAGACCAATCACTCCGGCAATCTTCGGGATGATCATGATCTTCATGGCCTTTTTCAGGTAGGCCCAGTGAATCGTGGCCTCGCCCACCTGGGTGGTCGACTTGCGGTGGCTATCCCACATGATCCAGCCGGAGAAAACCAAAAGATGCACCGCGATGATCGGCAGAAACACGAGCGGGTCATTCAGAATGAGCAGGAGAAACGGCAAGGCCAGCACCGCGCCGCCGAAGCCAAGCCCACTTCGAACAAAGCCACTCCAAACGAAGACCAGGCCAATCAGCAGGTACTGCCACCACAAGAGTTCAGTCATGGCCAAATTCTATGCGGTTTCGCAAGGGCATTAGGGCAAATCAGGGGATATGACAACGCCGATTTTCCTTAGACTGCGCTTTGGATATTCTTCAGGCATTCACTCCTCCAACCCCCTTACCGCGCAAGGTGTCCCGCCATGAAAACGAACGTTCGCTCTGTCTTCGGCAGCCTGATTCTTTCAGCTGTTCTGATTCAACCCGCCTGGGCCGAAGGCGTCTTCGGCGATGAAAAGTATCGTCCCGAGGTGGGTCAAGAAGGTAAAGACGTGATCTGGGTCCCCACCCATGATGAACTGGTGGAAAAGATGCTTGAGGTTGCCAAGGTTACCCGCGACGACATTGTCTATGACCTTGGCGCTGGCGACGGAAAGATTCCCATTTTTGCGGCAAGACAATACGGCTCACGAGCTGTCGGAATTGAGTACAACAAAGACATGGCGGACCTTGCCGTGCGAAACAGCCAACGTGCGGGCGTGGCCGACAAAGTCAAGATCATCCATGGCGATATTTTTAAAGAAGATTTTTCAGAGGCCACAGTCGTCACGCTCTATCTTCTACCCGATTTAAACCTCAAGCTTCGGCCCACCCTATTGGCGATGAAACCTGGAACGCGGGTGGTGTCGCATGCGTTTCACATGGGCGACTGGGAGCCGGACCAAAAAATCGACACGCCTCGAGCCCATGCGTTTTTCTGGGTGGTTCCTGCATCGGTGAAAGGCCGCTGGGATCTGACTGGGGTCAATGGCGAGACCAAGGCCACTCTGATCCTTCAGCAGCGCTATCAAAAGATTGCGGGAACGCTCACCATCGGCCGAAAGACCCAGCCGATTCTTGGCGCCCAACTCACCGCCGACAAGCTGTCATTCCGCTATATCGACAGCGCTGGACAGTTGCAGTCGGTCACTGCATCCATCACGGGCAACACCCTTGAGGGCGACGCTCGAAGCGGAGACATCCTCGGCCCCATCCGTGGCGAGCGCCGATAAGATGGCCAGCCAAGAGGCTTCGCCCCAACAGCTGCTTGGGCGTTGGGGTGCGATTGCCATCATTGTTGGCATCGTGGTGGGAGCAGGCATCTTCAAAACACCTTCGATGGTTGCCGGTGTGGCAGGAGATACAGGCTGGGTAATCGCCATCTGGGTTGCCGGGGCGCTGATTTCCCTGGCAGGGGCACTTTGCTATGCGGAACTGTCCTGCGCCTACCCTCACACGGGGGGTGACTATCACTTTCTGGCGCGCGCCTATGGGCGACATGTTTCATTCCTTTACGCCTGGGCCAAAGCGATGGTGATCAACACCGGCGCCATTGCCCTGCTAGGATTTGTCTTTGGCGACTACATGACCCAGGTCATTGCCTTGGGGGAATACTCCAACGCGATCTGGGCGGCGGGGGTGATTGTGCTGCTGACCTTGGTCAACCTCGCAGGCCTTCATCTGTCTTCCCGTGTCCAGTCGATCATGCTCTTGGTTGAATTCGTGGGCCTGGCTGCAATCATTGCGGCCGGCTTGATGTTGACTGCACCGGATGTCTCGCCCCAGCCGTTTTCATCCACACCTCCGCTTGGGCTGATGGGCCTTGCCCTGGTGTTTGTGCTGCTCACCTTTGGCGGCTGGAATGAAGCGGCTTACATCGCCACGGAAGTCAAAGGTGGAACTCGTCAAATTGTTCCCGTCGTGATGATCAGCCTTGGCATCATCACCGTCCTTTACCTGATGATTAACCTTGCTCTGCTTCACGGGCTTGGTCTTCAGGGGCTGGCCAAAAGTCCTGCTGCAGCCGCTCAGGTGATGGGTGGCGTGTTCGGAGAATGGGCAAAAATCATGATGGGCGTGATTGTGGCCTTGGCTGCACTCACCAGCATCAACGCCACCATTGTGGTGGGTGCTCGCTCGAACCATGCCTTGGGCCAAGACTGGGCGAGGCTTCGGTTTCTATCTCAGTGGGAGCAAGGCAAGGGTGCGCCCACGACGGCCTATGTCATTCAGGGGGTGATTGCTCTTGCCCTGGTTGGATTCGGCGCACTTCAGAACGATGGCTTCGAGGCGATGGTGGAATTCACAGCGCCCGTGTTCTGGATCTTTCTTACCCTGGTGGGGCTCTCGCTTTTTGTTCTTCGCCACCGCGACCCGAACACAGCGCGCCCCTTCAAGGTTCCGCTCTACCCCCTGACCCCCCTCTTGTTCGTGGGCTCGTCTGGCTACCTTGCTTATTCAAGCATCGGTTATGCCGCGAGCCAGAACGCGGTGGAGGTGTCGCTCTGGGTCATGGCAGCGGGCTTGGTGGCCCTTGCCTTGGTCGCCCGAGCGAAGACCTAGCCCATGGCTTTATTCGGAAGCCAGAGAACAATCTCGGGGAAGATGACCAGGATCACCGTGAAGACCATCATGATCACCACGAATGGTAGAGAGCCCAGCAAGATATCCTTGATCGACACCTGAGGCACCACACCTTTTAAAACGAAAAGGTTCAGCCCAACGGGTGGCGTGATCAGGCCAATCTCCATGTTGATGGTCAAAATCACGGCAAACCAGATCAGGTCGAAGTTATTCGCTTCAAGCACGGGGGTCAGCACCGGCATGATCATCAGGATGATGGCCACCGGCGGAAGAAAACACCCGGCAATCAGAAGGAAGACGCTGATGGCTGCCAGCAATACCCAACGGTTCAGTTCGAGCGCCACCAGCCATTCAGCGGTCGACTGGGTGATGTAAAGCAGCGACATCATGTAGGAAAAAACGCCCGCGGCGGCAATGATCATGAGGATCATGGTCGATTCGCGCATGGTCTCGCGGAAAATCCGCCACTGATCGCCCATGGACCGCTCTTTGTAAATCACCACCACCAAGAGCATGGCAAAGGCTGCCGACAAGGCGGCCACCTCGGATGGCGTCGCAATTCCACCGTACATGGCGTAAGCGATGGCGATCACCACCAGAATGAAGGGCGAGACCCGGCCAAGACCTTCAAACTTCTGCGACATGGTGTAGTAGACCACCGGCTCGCTTTGGTCACGCTTGTCTTTGCGCCAGCTGACCAGCCACGCGTAGATGGCGAAAAGCAACACAAGGAGAATGCCGGGAATCACCCCGGCAAGAAACAAACGACCAATGGATGTCTCGGTGGTCAGACCATAGAGAATCATGGTGATCGAGGGCGGAATAAGGATGCCAAGGGTGCCACCGGCACACACCGAACCGGTGGCAAGACGGACGGGAATGCCGCGCCTCAGCATCTCCGGGACACCTGCCTTGCCAATGGCTGCGGCGGTAGCCGGACTTGAACCGCTGATGCCGGAAAAAATTCCACAGGCCAGAATGTTGGCAATCACCAGCCCGCCAGGCACACGGTCAAGCCATCGATGCAGGGATTCATAAATATCGCGGCCCGCATTCGAGCCCCCCACCGCCGAACCCAGAAGAATGAACAAGGGAATGGTCAAGAGCGCAAACGAGGCCAGTTCGTCAATCATCACGATTGGAATGTTGGCCAGTGCGCCAATACCCTTGACCGCCACCAATGAGCCTACCGAGACCAGGATCAAGCCCCATGCAATGGGAAGACCGGAAAACAACACCACCAAGGTGATGGCCATAATCAAAAAACCCATCTGCAGCTCAGACATGCTTGACCTCCAGCGTCTTGTTGCCCGAAGTCAGAATGGCGATGTACTGCAGCGCAGTCAGCCCAAAACCAATCGGCATCATGGCGTAAAGCGGCCACTTGGGCGGCCCCCACATGCTCTCTGTGCGATCGTTTTTAATATAAGCATCCAGCGTGAATTCAAAACAAATCCAGGCCAGAAAAACACAAACCAAGAGCCCCAAAAGATTGGCAATGACATCAAGCTTTTGGGCCGAGGCCGGTGACATGTAATGCCCCAAAAGGTCAACACCCACATGCCCCTTAGTTAACAGGGTGTAGGGCGACGCCAGAAATAGACTGGCCACCATGAGGAAAATCGAGAGCTCAAGTTCCCAAGAGGTGGAATTTCCTAGCGTTCGCGTGGTCACCATCCAGACAATGACCAGGCCTGCAATGGCAAGAAGCAAGGACGCCAAGACTGCACAGGCCTTCGACACCTTGGTCATCAGTTGATAAAAGGGGCTCATGAAATAGGCTTTTTATAAAAAGAAATCCCGGCGCTGTCGTGCCGCCGGGATGGTTGGGTCAGGAAAAATTACTTGGCTTTTTGCAGGTCATCAAGAATGGATTTAGCCAAAGGCGAGATGGCCGCATATTCAGGATAGGCCGTCTTTTTCGCAAGCGCGATCCACTGGTCGAACTCCGCCTTGGTCAGGACATGGGTTTGGCCGCCCGCTTTTTTATAGGCTGCCTCCATGTCGGCAACGGCTTTACGCTGCTGCTCTAAAAAGAACTGATCACTTTTTTCCGCAGCCTCTTCAAAGATTTTCTTCTGCGCTGGCGTCAGCTTGTTGTAGGCCGCCGTGGACATGACCAGAGGCTGAAGAAGCATCCAGAGGGTCTGATCGCCTGGCAGGGTCGCCATCTTGGTCTGCTCATAAAGACGCATGCTCACGAACGTCTCGGCCGAGGTCAGGCCGCCGGTCAGCACGCCCGACTGGAGCGCAGGATAGAACTCGCTCGAGGCCATTGCAGACACCGAGGCGCCCGCGGCTTTCAGCATGGACTCAAACGTTGGATCTGCGGCGCGCATCTTTTGGCCCGAGACACTGGCGGGGTTGGTGATCATCTTGTCTTTGGTTGCGAAACCGCCCGGCGTCCACCACCAGGTGATGATGCGAAAGCCATGTTTGGCCGAAAGATCTTGCATCTTTTGGTAGTAGGGCGACTTCTTCAGACGCATGGCGAAATCAAGATTCGGGATGGCGCCCGGAAGAATCACACCGGAGAATTCCTTGGCCTTGCCTACGGCATAGGACATGGGAAAGATGGCCATTTCTAAAGTGCCGTTTTGAAGTGCATCCAGCTGGGCCACAGGCTTAATGCCAAGTGAGGAGCTGGGGTAGATTCGGAACTTCAGTCCCGGGTCTTTTTTATTGACTTCTTCAATAAAGAGTCTTGCTGCGACGTCGCGCGCGTCGGAGTTGGCCTTCCACTGGTGCGAAATCTTAATTTCCTGAGCGGCAACGGGTGCGGCCAAAAGGCTCACAGACAAAAGCCCCGCGATGACGCCAAGGGCGCCTCGATAGTTCATAGTCATTGAATGGTCTCCTTGGTTATCAACAGCTTCCGGGATCTTGTTTCATAACCCGGCAAACCACACTCGGGGAAATCCCCCGATTGGGCGGGGATAATTCCGCCTCGCCAAAGGTTCCCGGGAAAGGACATGCCATAATTTCGGCATGACTAGACTCGTTCAATGCATTAAGTTGGGTGTCGAGGCCGAAGGAATGGATTTCCCACCGGTACCCGGCGAACTTGGAAAAAAGATCTGGCTTTCGGTCTCGAAGCAGGCCTGGCAAGACTGGCTCAAGCATCAGACCATGCTGGTGAATGAATATCGGCTTAATTTGTCTGACCCTAAAGCCAGGAAGTACCTGCTTCAGCAGCTAGAAAACCACTTCTTTGGAACCGGTGCGGATCAGGCTTCGGGCTACGTCCCGCCAAGCAACAGCTAGGCAAAAGAGCAACCGAAACGTTCAGCCTTCCTGAACCTGTTTTTCGACCGAATCGATGTCTTGGTGGCGAATGTCACGCCCCTTCACCATGTAGACCACATGCTCGGACATGTTCTTGGAGTGGTCACCAATTCGCTCCAAAGCTTTGGCCACAAAAAGAAGGTCAATCGAGCGAGAGATGGTTCTTGAGTCTTCGATCATGTAGCTGATCAGAAGCCTGAGCGTGTTTCTGAACTGATCATCAACACTGACATCTTCGCGAATGACATCAGGAAGCGACGTTGGGTCGTTGCGGGCGAAGGCGTCCAACGACTGGCGCATCATCTTGATGACCACGGTGTACATGGACGAGAGTTCGACCTTGGGTGTGAAGGCCGAGTTGCTCTCGTGAATAAAGAGCGCCATGCGTGAGATTTTTTCAGCCTCGTCACCAATGCGCTCAAGGTCACGGATCATCTTCATGCAGGTCAACACAAAACGCAGGTCATAGGCCGTGGGCTGGCGGCGGGCGATCACATGATTGCACTGGTCATCGATTTCAAGCTCAAGGCGGTTCACCTGTTTCTCTCGCTGAAGCACGTCTTTCAGAAGGGCGACATTGCCTTCTTCAAGGCCTTCAATCGAGCTTTTGATCATGCCCTCGACTAGGCCGCCAAGTTCGAGAACGTTGGTGCGAATGGTTTCGAGTTCTTTATCAAATTCCTTCGAGGTGTGCTGAGGCATGGCGAGACCCTTTCGATGAGAGGCCTAGTTTAGATGAGTCTTGTTGCAGTTATGTTTCAGTGATGTTTTCGCCTGGCCCGACGGTCAGTACGCCCTGGGACGACCCAACCAGGGCCAGGTCGGCACGCCTTAAGGCAAAAATACCGTTGGTGACGACGCCGGGAATCTGGTTGATCGCGGTTTCCATGGCAACAGGGTCGGTAATGGTCAACCCGTGCACATCCAGAACCGGATGGCCATTGTCCGTGAGCACGCCCTGGCGCAGCTTCGGCGTTCCCCCCATGGCCTGAATGGCCCAACTCACGGGATTAATCGCCGACTCGATCACTTCCAGCGGCAAAGGAAAGCGGCCAAGCACCTTCACCTGCTTGCTGGCATCAACAATGCAGATGAACCGGCGGGCCGCACTGGCCACAATTTTCTCTTGGGTTAACGCAGCGCCGCCACCCTTGATCATGCAAAGCGCTGGGTCAATTTCATCGGCCCCGTCGATATAGAGATCCATCGGGCCAGAGAGATCAGCAAGGCCAATCACGCGATACCCCAACGAACGCAGCCGCTCCGAGCTTCGATGGGAGCTGGACACCGCGGCATCAAGCTTGACACCGGCCTCGGCCAGCGCATCAATAAAACAATCGACGGTTGAGCCCGTGCCCACCCCCAGGACCGAGCCTGCGGCCACTTGGGTGGCGGCCTCTCGTGCCACCGCAACCTTTAATGCGTTTTGATCAGCATTGCCCATGGTTCGCATACAATCCAGAAAAATTTGATGAAAGAATTGTGCCATGCCGAAAGCCAAATATGACTGCAGCAAATGCCCTGGGTACTGCTGCAGCTACCCCAGAATTACCGTCACGGAAAAAGATGTGCAACGCCTGGCCAAGCATTTCGACATGACCGAGGCCGCTGCCTGGAAGAAGTTCATCACCCAGTACACGGTGGAAGAAGGCGAAGAGGATGCCGGCACCGTTGAAAATATTCTGAAGCACAAAAAAGACACGGTCTACGCCACGATCTGCCAATTCTTCGATCAAGACGCCCGCCGCTGCACCATTTACAAGGCGCGCCCTGAAGTCTGCCGCGAATACCCTGACGGCAAGACCTGCGGCTATTACAACTTTCTAAAGTTCGAGCGCAAACACCAGGGCGACAAGGACTTCATTCCAAGCGCCTGATGCCTTCGGTGGGCAGCCACAGCGTGGCGAGCCAGCAGGTGAAAAGCATCAAGGTCGAGCCAATCAAGGCGTAGGTCAGTCCGCCCCACTGATAAAGCAGACCAGACAGCAAGGTTCCCAGGAAACGCCCCGTGGCGTTCGCAGCGTAATAGAAGCCGACATCCTCGGCCGCTTTCTCGGAGCCTGCATAGGCAAGGATCAGGTAGGAGTGAACCGACGAGTTCACCGCAAAGGCCACACCAAAGAGACTTAGGCCCGCCACCACCACCCATTCCAGCTGAGGCATTTCCAGCCAGACCAGCAAAGCGAGCACGGCAGGGATCAACATGAGGCCCGCTGACCACCACCGTGCAGCAGGGACCTCGTGACTTAGGCCATCCGTGCTTCGACGAACCATGGCGGGTGCCCCAGCCTGAACAAGGCCATAGACAATCGTCCAGGCGGCTAGAAACCCGCCCACCATGGTGAAGGTCCAGCCCGATGCATAAAGAAATACCGGCACGCCCACCACGAACCAGACATCCCGAGCCCCAAAGAGACCTACTCGAGACAAGGCCAGCAGGTTGATTCCCTTGTTTTTAGCAAAGAGCTCTTTGGCCGACTTCGATGGCTTGCTCTTGCCCATCATGGGGGGAAGCGAGGCAATGACACCAACAAGCACCAGACCCAGAAGCGCCGCCATGGTCCAGAGCGCCCCCTTAAAACCAAGCTGATCAAGCAACAGCCCGCCCAGAAAAAATCCGATGCCCTTCATGGCGTTCTTGCTTCCCGTGAACCAGGCGACCCACTTGAACAACTGGCCTGAAGCCTCACCGGCGGTGATTTTGATGGCCGACTTGCTGGCAGTTTTGGTCAGGTCTTTGGCCACACCGCAGATTCCCTGGGCAACCACTACCCACGCCACCGAAAGCGCGACAGCCCAGTCGGGGGACAAGGCCGACAACAGCAAAAAGCCAAGAATCTGAGTGCTCAGGCCAACGGCCAACATTCGGGCAATGCCAAACCGTGTGGCCAGCCAGCCGCCGATCAGGTTGGCAAGAATTCCTGCGAACTCATAGAGAAGAAAAAGAAAGGCCAGGGTAAAGGGCGAGTAGCCCAGGCGAAAAAAATGCAAAAGCACAAGCATTCGCAGGGCACCATCGGTGAGCGTGAACCCCCAATAGGCGGAGGTCACGATGGCGTAGTTTCTTGCCGCCGAATGCGAGGACATGGTGGTGAAGCTTAAAGCCCCTGCCCCTTCATGTAGCAGGCGAGATCCACCATGCGGCACGAATAGCCCATTTCGTTGTCGTACCAGGCATAGACCTTCAGCAGTGTGCCGTCGGTGACCATGGTCGAGAGTGCATCCACAATTCCACTGCGGGTGTCGCGGGCGTAATCGGCACTCACCAGGGGCTTGGTCTCATAGCCAAGAATTCCGGCAAGGCTTCCGCTGGCAGCCTGGGAGAAGAGTTGATTCACTTCATCCACCGTGGTGGCTCGGTTGAGTTCAAAGACGCAGTCGGTCAATGAGGCGTTGAGCACGGGTGCGCGCACGGCATGGCCATTGAGCTTGCCTTTAAGTTCGGGGTAGATCAGGGCGATGGCCGTGGCGCTGCCCGTGGTGGTGGGTGCAAGACTCGTCATGGCACTTCGAGCACGACGCAGGTCCTTGTGCGGGGCGTCCACGACCAGGTTCGTGTTGGTGGGGTCGTGAATGGTGGTGATCTGGCCGTGCCGAATGCCAATGGATTCATGCACCACCTTGACTACCGGTGCAAGACAATTGGTGGTGCACGACGCCGCTGTCACGATGCGGTGTTGATCGGGGTTGTAAAGGCTGTGATTAATGCCAAACACCATGTTCAGCACATCGCCAACCTTGACGGGTGCCGCGACAATCACGCGCTTGGCACCACGATCAAGATGCCCCTGAATAGTTTCCGGGGTAAGAAATTTCCCAGTGCACTCCAGCACTAGATCAACTCCCATGTCGCCCCAAGGAATTTCAGCCGCCGTGGGGTGGCTGGTGAACCGGATGGCCTGACCATCGACCATCAAAGAATCTGGAGATTCGACATGGATGTCGGTTTTCCAGCGGCCTTGAACGCTGTCGAATTCCAAAAGGTGGGCAGTCGCTTCGATCCCGCCTTTGATCTCGTTGACATGCACAACGTTAAGACGGTTTGACCGATAAGGGTCATTCAGGGGGCGGTCGGCAGCGCCCATGGCTGCACGAAGGGCAAGACGGCCAATGCGGCCCATGCCGTTGATTCCAACTCTCATGACTTGTACTTCCTAGATATTTTTTGCTTGGTCCAAGCTTAGATTGTCATGATGACAAAAGGATGACAAGCCCTCCGCAGGCTGGCTCAAGAGGCGTTTGAACACCGACTCCGTTCGGCCCACCACGGCTGGCCAGCCATGCCTGATGGCAGAAAGCCTGGCGGCTGCCGAGAGTTCGGCCTGGGTCTGGGCCGAGCCGGAAATTTTTTGGATGAGCGTTAGGGATTGGTCGACAAAGCCGTCATCGTCGCCGATGTCAGCGAGCGCGCCATTGATCGAGGGTTCAATGAGTTGCATCGCAGCGGCGCATCGATAGGCCACCACGGGCAGACCGCTCGCAAGAGCCTCGAGCGTGACATTGCCGAAGGTTTCGGTCTGGCTTGGAAAGAGAAACAGATCCGCGCTGGCGTAATGGGCTGCTAGGTCTTGATCTCGCCGAATGCCTGCGAAAATAATCTCGGGAAATTCCTTGCGAAGGCTCTCACCCAGAGGACCATCGCCCACCAGGACCAGCTTGACCGCCACACCATGCTGACGGCCCCATTCCAAGGCTGCACGCCAAACCCGAATCGTCATGGCCAGATTCTTCTCAACGGCCAAACGCCCAACCGTGGTGAGCACCACGGTGTGTTCGTCCGCCCCCCAACGGGCACGAAGCTCCGGCGAACGCAACAGGGGCTGAAAACGATCGGTGTCCACACCACGTGGCACCACCTCAAGCCTTTGAAATCCGCTTTCGCTCAGCGCTGCCTGAAGTTCCGCAGTGGGTACCATCGTGCACTGGGTACCGTTGTGAAACTTTCGCAAGTAACCAACAATGGCCCCCTTCAGCCAGCCCATGCCGTAAAGATTGCTGTAGGCGTGGAAGTTGGTTCGGAAATCCGAGGTGGTCGGGATCTTCAACTTCTTCGCAGCGCGCGCAGCCGACCATCCCAGCGGGCCCTCCGTGGCGATGTGGACAACATCAGGGCGACGACGCGACCAGAGCCGAACCAGTTCGGTCTTGGCCGGAAGACCCATCTTGAGTTCGCGGTACATGGGGATGGGCGCACCCTTGACCAGGTGCTCGGCAAAACCATCCTCAATCACTGCGGCCTGGCCCGATTGAATGCGGGGCCTGACCAGAATGATTTCATGGCCATGATGGCGCAGGCCCTCGACCACTCGAGCAATCGTCTGAGCCACACCGTTCACATCCGGAGGATAGGTTTCCGTCACCACCGCAATGCGAAGTGACCGCGTCTGGGGTAGAAGTGTCTCGACTTGAAGATCCGGTGTTGGGTTCATGCGGATCACGGTAGCGATCAAAGATCACGAACTGATGACAACGAGAAGACAAATTCATGACAGCGGAAGCCGTGATTTGTGATGAAAGCGTCACAAAAGTGTCACGAGTTTTTAATCCGTTGGCGTCAGAGTCAAGGCTCGTTTTCACATTGAATGGGAGTATTCATGAGCCAGCTTTTCGAAACCCTTCGCATTCAGCGATGGGATGACCACCGTTACTACCACCACAGCCGAATTAACCAATCCCTGCATCTTCTCAGTGCGCTCTCCTTCTTGGTGGCTTATGCGCTGCTGTTGGTCGACCCTGTGTTGGCTGCCCTGATTGCCTGGCTCGTGGCGATGACATCGCGCCAGGCGGGCCACTTCTTTTTTGAGCCCAAAGGCTACGACCACGTCAACCAGGCCACTCACGAGCATAAAGAGGAAATCAAGGTTGGCTACAACCTTCAGCGCAAGATTGTGCTGCTCTCGATCTGGGTGGCCATTCCCGTGCTTGCCTTCGTCTGGCCGGCAAGCGTGACCTGGATGGTTCCCGAGGCTTACGAGGGTTCAGCCGTTGAGATCATTGGCATGTCGTGGCTTGCGCTGGGTATTGCGGGCCTTTTGTTTCGCGCGGCACAGCTTTATTTTCAAGACAATCTGCGCACGGCCACGGCCTGGGTTCTGAAAATCATCACTGACCCCTTCCATGACGTGAAGATGTATTACAAATCCCCCATCTACCTGATGAAAGGTGAACTGATTGACCCCATGCCCCATGTCCATGGGGTGCATGGGTCAGGCCGTGGTCGGCTTCATTCCTAGTTTGTGACGCAGCATCTCCAAGAGCACCGATCGCCGCATCGCTTTTCCGTCCTGATGCGGCGATGGCCACCACCATCCGTCCGACCGCATCCTCTCGGCAGCCCTCAACACCCGCTCGACGAACTGGTCGAAGTCGGCATCGGTGAATGTGAGGGGGAAGATGAAACGGCCCGTTCCGACCCAGCTCAGGGCAATCCCCTCGTCCCGCAGGTAGAACTGAAATATCCACTGGTAACGAGAAGCCTGGGTGTAGACCAAGGACCAGATCGAGCCCATCGACTCGAACCGCAAGGGAAAGCCGCAGTCCTGCAGTCGAGTATTGATCGCCTCCGATCGACGGCTCCATGTCGAATCGGCCTCACGATAGATCGCTTGAATTTCAGGCGTATCCAGGCGACGAAGAAAATGATTCATCGAGGTCATGACTGCGGGATGGGCATTGAATGTGCCGCGTGCGAAGCAGAGATCCACAGGACGATCTTCTTTGAATCGCTTCATCAACGAGGCCCTGCCGCAGAGCACTCCCACCGGCCAGCCTCCGCCCAGGGTTTTTCCATAGGTCACGAGATCAGCCTTCACGCCGTAATACTCTTGGGCGCCACCCGGGGCCAGGCGAAATCCAAGAAAGACTTCATCAAAAATCAGAACAATCCCACGTTCACTGCAGACCTGCCGCAATGCCACCAGCCAACTTTGGTAGGCCTGGCGGTCAAAATGAACCGACCGGATGCCGTCAATCATGGCCGAGTCGGACGGAGCCGACCGGTTCGGGTGCATAGCCTGAATGGGGTTCACCAATACACAGGCAATGTCTTTTCGTTTGCTCAAGACACGCAAGGTCGAGGCATGCATCTCGCGAAGCGTGAGGGTTTGGCTGGACGGCGGCATGGGATTGCCCGGGCCGGGTTGAACGTCATCCCACCAGCCGTGATAGGCACCCGAGAACCGAACCAGACGCTTACGCCCTGTGTGGTAGCGGGCAAGACGAACCGCCTGCATCACGGCCTCAGTGCCCGACATATGGAACGACACCTCGTCTTGCCCGGAGATTGCACAAAGCCTTCGAACATTATCAAGAACACATGGGTGGTAGCCCCCAAGCAAAGGCCCCAGGGGATCAGCATCTTCGGCACCGGCTCGCATGGTCTCTTTGTAAAAGTCCAGGCCAAAAACATTCACCCCATAGGACCCCGTGAGATCCATGAACCTCTGACCGTCAAGATCCGAGATCCAGGCTCCCCTACTCGACTTCCAAAAGACGCCAAGCTGAACGTGCTTCATGAAGACGTCACGAAACTGATAAGGCACCCGATAGCTGGAGGTGAACTGCTGGTCGGAGATCATCGGTTTGCTCTCCCGAGACCACTCCAGGGTGATGGGGCTTTTTGCACGCAGGCGGTCACCAAGCCGCTGCAGGGCTTGCGCGCGTTGCTGCGCAACCTCAATGGATGCCCCATCCACGGCAAACCAGGCCTGCTGGTTGTACTGGTAACCGGGAATCCAACGAGCCATGCGCTTGGCCATCCGGGAGTGGCCAGTGATGGACGGGTGTTTGGCCATCGACAACTCAAGACGCTCACGGGTTTTCACAACGGCATAGGCTGCGGCACCAACACCGAGCGCTGCGGGAATCCACGACAGATTGGACATGATGAATTTCTCCTTATTCCTCCTTTGTATGACGAAAGAATGACGAATTGATGAAACTCACCTCTGAACTCCGGAAATTGATGGCCAATGAAGACCTGAATTTTCTGCTGACGAATCGCATTCCACGGCATGCCGTGACCCGCTTCATGGGTTGGTTCAGCCAGATTCAAAACCCTTGGCTAACCAGGTTTTCCATCCGCATCTGGAAGGTGTTCACTGACCTTGATCTGGGTGAGGCCAAGCAGCAGACTTTCCAAAGCCTGCACGAATGCTTTATTCGGGAACTCAAGCCTGGGGCGCGGCCCATTTGCCCAGACCCTGAAGTTTTTTGCTCACCCTGCGACGGAATTCTTGGAGCTCACGGCTCGGTTAGCGAGGGGCAGATCTATCAAGCCAAAGGTTTTCCCTATTCCGTGGATGATCTGTTTCAAGACCGGCTGTCTTGGGCTCCCTGGAAGGATGGTGTGTTTGCCACCATTCGAATCACCTCGGCCATGTACCACCGCTTTCATGCGCCCTACGACGGCAAGCTGCACCAGGTGAACTACATCTCGGGAGACACCTGGAATGTCAACCCCATCGCACTCCAAAGGGTGGAGCGGCTATTTTGCAAAAACGAACGGGCCTTACTTTCCATGACCGTTGCAGGCCTAAACGGGGTTCAGCATCCCATCGCCCTTGTTCCGGTGGCCGCCATCATGGTGGCCAGCATCAGAATTCACGGGCTTGATCTGCTGCTGCAGCCTGGTCATAAGGGTCAACAGGAGTTCCGCTGTGACCTGCCTTTTCAGAAAGGGGATGAAATGGGATGGTTCCAGCATGGCTCGACCATCATTGTCTTTGCGCCAAAGGGGTTCGAGATTGCGCACGGACTTGATGAGGGGACCCGATTGCGCATGGGTCAGCCTTTGCTTAGGTTGCCGGAAAAACGCTGAACACGGGAAAAAGAAAGATGGGGTGGCCGATGGGACTCGAACCCACGACGACAGGAATCACAATCCTGGACTCTACCAACTGAGCTACGGCCACCACTGATGACAACAAGAAGGTACCACTGAACGGCGATGGGTTTCAGTCTGACGGAACTTGGCCTGCCGAGAGGGGATCGAACCCCCGACCTACAGCTTAGAAGGCTGTTGCTCTATCCAACTGAGCTACCGGCAGTCATTTCTAGGCAGCCCGCCGTGGAAACCCTGGTCGGGGTGGAGAGATTCGAACTCCCGACCCTCTGCTCCCAAAGCAGATGCGCTACCAGACTGCGCTACACCCCGAAAAGCCGTAGATTATAGCAGGGGCGAAAGGCGGGGATTTAGCCGAAGCGGCCGGTGATGTAGTCCTCGGTTTCTTGCTTTTTGGGCTTGATGAAGATCTCATCGGTCTTGCCGTATTCGACCATTTCACCGATGTACATGTAGGCGGTAAAGTCTGAAACCCGCGCAGCCTGCTGCATGTTGTGGGTCACGATGGCCACGGTGTAGTCGGCCTTGAGTTCGTGCACAAGCTCTTCGACCTTGGCAGTGGAAATCGGGTCCAGCGCCGAGGTGGGTTCGTCCAAGAGAATGATCGACGGCTTCACGGCCACGGAACGAGCAATGCAGAGACGCTGCTGCTGTCCGCCCGACAACGCCAGGCCGCTCTGGTTGAGCTTGTCTTTCACCTCGCCCCAGAGGGCTGTTTTGGTGAGCGCCCACTCCACGCGAGCGTCCATCTCCGCCTTCGGAAGATTTTCGTAAAGCTTCACACCAAAGGCGATGTTGTCGTAGATGGACATAGGAAATGGTGTTGGCTTTTGAAAAACCATCCCGATTCTGGCGCGAAGCAGATTTAAATCCTGCTTGGGGTCAAGAATGTTCTGGCCATAGAAATTGATCTCGCCTTCGGCACGCTGACCTGGGTAAAGGCTGTACATGCGATTCAGGGTACGAAGCAGGGTGGACTTGCCGCATCCAGACGGGCCAATGAAGGCGGTCACCCGCTTTTCAACGATGTCGAGATTAATGTCTTTCAGGCCCTGAAACTTGCCGTAAAAAAAGTTGAGGTTTCGAATCTCAAGGGCGTTTGGCATTGCCTGATCTTGGTTCTCGGTCATGACAGTCTCTTTTCGTTCAGTGGTGTTCGGTAAATGTTCGGTAAAGGATGATTGATTTAACTCGGTTCGGATGCGGTGATCAAAGGCTGCCGCGTATTAACGCGCGACCTTCTCGCGGAAAAACACCCGAGCCACAATGTTTAAGACCAATACTGAGAGCGTGATCAGCAAGGCGCCACCCCAGGCAAGCCTTACCCAGTTGTCGTAGGGGCTCATGGCGAACTGGAAGATCACCACAGGCAGGTTGGCCATGGGTGAGCTCATGTCGAAGCTGAAGAACTGGTTGTTCAGCGCGGTGAAGAGCAGGGGCGCTGTTTCACCGCTAATGCGCGCAACAGCCAGTAAGAGCCCAGTGACCACACCGCTCTTGGCGGCGCGAAGCGTGACCATGGTGGCCACCTTCCAACGGGGCGCTCCAAGGGCGAAGGCGGCCTCTCGGAGGCTTCCCGGAACAAGCCTGAGCATGTTTTCGGTGGTGCGCAAGACCACGGGGATGGCAATCAAGGAGAGCGCCACGGTGCCGGCCCAGCCAGAGAACTGCTTGGTCTGGGCCACGATGATGGCGTACACAAAAAGACCGAGCACAATGGAAGGCGCACTCAGCATGATGTCGGTGACGAAACGGGTGACCTCAGCGGTCTTGCTCTGGTCACCGTATTCTGCAAGGTAAACCCCAGCCAGGATGCCGATGGGTGTACTGACCAGGGTGGCCAGCCCCACCATCATGAGGCTACCAACAATGGCATTGGCCAGACCGCCGCCCTCAGAACCCGGTGCGGGTGTGGATTGGGTAAACATGGCCCAGTCAAGAGCAGCAAAGCCGTTGATGAATAAGATGCTGAGAATCCAAAGCAGCACGAAGAGCCCGAGGGCCATTGCGGCCATGGACAAGGTGATGCCAATCCGGTTAGTCAGGACTCGTCGACGATAAATTTTCTGATCCATGGTTCTGAGTCCTTGTTAGGTGCGAGCGCCTTTGGCCCGCTCGGTACGCAAGAT
>JBBAQV010000003.1:2774-40266 GCA_040400125.1 Burkholderiaceae bacterium | reverse complement strand
GTGCAAGCGTCCCCGCTTGCCGGCCTCTCCACCGTGACCGAAACAATATTCGGAATCGTTTTGATCAGCGCCTGATGGATGTAAGCGGCAAGATTCTCAAGTGTCACGGGGCCAAGGCCATCGAGTTCATTCAGAAACCGATGGTCCAGTGTTTCGCGCAGGCCATCAATTTCTCGGCGCAAGAAAGCCAGATCCAGCAGCATGCCTGTGGACGGGTCGGGCGCACCCGATAAGGTAACCGTGGCGTAATAGGTGTGTCCGTGGATGCGCGCGCTGGGCTCGGCGTCGATCGTGCGCGAAAGGGTGTGGGCGGCCTCAAAGTAAAACCGCTGGCTAAGTTCAAATTTCATCGGATGCCCAAGGCTTTATGGGTTTGCAGACTGAGCGACCATCGAGGGTTTTGAAGACAGAAATCGACGGCTCGCTGTGTATTGTCTCTGATCAGCGGCCCGTCCATGGGCTGGATACGAAAATGCTGAAAATCAAGGCTGGCCAACGCCTGAAAATCAAGTCCAGGCTGGGGATAAACCACCTTCAGTTCATGGCCCGAGCGTTGCTGCAACTCGGCGCCTGCTTTGGGGCTTACACAGAGCCAATCAATGCCTTGAGGGGCCGATATCGTTCCGTTGGTCTCCACGGCAATTTCAAACCCTTGGCGATGCAGGGCATCAATCAGAGACGCATCAAGCTGCAACAAGGGTTCTCCGCCAGTGAGCACCACCAGAGGTTTCCTGTTGCCCGTGCCTTGGGGCTGAAGCTTTGGCCAACGGCCAGAAACAGCCTGCGCAAGGCTTTCTGCATCATCGAAGCGGCCGCCGCCCTGGCCGTCCACTCCAACGAAATCGGTGTCACAAAATTGGCATACGGCCGCCGCCCGGTCGGCTTCTCTGCCCGACCAAAGGTTGCAGCCTGCAAACCGGCAAAACACCGCTGGACGGCCCGCATGGAAACCTTCTCCCTGAAGGGTGTAGAAGATTTCCTTCACTGAATAGGTCATTGCGACTAACGAGCGTCTTGAATGGTTCCGCCAACCAGACCCACGGCATCGATTTCAATTTGGAGCTCAGGCAAAGCCAAGGCACTGACCTGCACGATCGTGTCAGCGGGATAGGGTTTTTTGAAATATTTTTCGCGAAGCTTCATGACGATGGGGAAGTTCTTCATGTCAGTCACATAAATATTGACCTTCACGGTCTGATGAAGGCTTGAGCCAGCCCTCTCCAAAACCAAGCCAAGCATCTTGAACGCCTGTTCCGCCTGGGCCTCAAAGTCACCCACACCGACAAGCTTGCCTTGCAGGTCCATGCCCACCTGCCCCGAGACAAACACCAAATTGCCCGCACGAATGGCCTGGGAGAGCAAGAAGGGTTCATAAGGATCTGGGTTGGTTTTGATTCTCTCGGCCATTGGCTGCGCCATCAGAGGCGACTGGCCAAGAGCCAGAGCAAGCCCCATCAGCATTAAGCTGCCGGCAGCAATGGTTTTAAAGCGTAACAAGAGAGGTGTCATGACGAGATGCCCGGTTTGTGAACGAATCCGCCGAGAGTAAAGTAGTGAACTTCCCAGCGTCAAGCCAAGTCAGCGCCCATTGTGAATTCCAATAGCTCCAAAGGTGTTTTCCTCTCCGTAGTCGCCTCCTGCCTTTTTGGTGGCCTTTATTACTACAGCACCCTGTTGACTCCACTACAAGGCGAAGACATCTTTGCCTGGCGAATGATTTTCACGGTGCCGTTCATTCTCTTGGGCGTTCATCTGATGGGTGAGGGGTATCGAGTGGCGGCCATTTTTCAACGTTTGATTCGTGAGCCTCTGCTTGGTCTTGTGCTGGTCGCCTCATCAGCATTTCTTGGGCTTCAGCTTTGGTTGTTCATGTGGGCTCCGCTGCACGACAAAGCCCTGGAGGTGTCCTTAGGCTACTTCATGCTACCTCTGACCATGGTCCTGACCGGCCGCCTAGCCTATGGCGAGCAGCTCTCGGGCTGGCAGAAACTTGCCACGGGTTCGGCGCTTTTGGGCGTGACCCATGAGGTCTTTCGGGTGGGCGGGTTTCCGATCGAAGCATTGACGGTGGCGCTTGGCTATCCCGTTTACTTTGTTTTGCGCAAGCGCTTTCAGACCAACCATGTGGGTGGCTTGTGGTTTGATCTGGTGCTGCTTCTGCCGATTGCCATTGCCATTGCATGGATGGGCCCGATGGATGAAACGCTCTTGTCCGCCCACCCCAAACTCTTCTGGCTGATCCCCTTGCTGGGTCTCATTAGCGCAGCGGCGCTCATGGCTTACATGGTGTCAAACCGATTGCTGAGCTTTGGCCTTTTTGGCCTTCTTGGCTACGTGGAGCCCGTCTTGCTTCTTTTGGTGGCCTTCGTTCTTGGTGATCTCCTTCAGCCCGAGGAATACCTGACCTATGTCCCCATCTGGCTTGCCGTGGGCTGTCTGGTTGTTGAGGGGACTCTGCATCTGGTCCGCAGACGCTCTTCATGACCAAGATCAACGAATTCAAAGGTAACAAGAGCTACCTGCCAAGTAAGCCATGTACAGTCTGCGGCAAGCCGATGGTTTGGAGAAAAGCATGGGCGAAGAATTGGGAGTCCGTAAAATATTGTTCGGACGCCTGTCGAAAAAAGAAAAGCGCTTAAGAAAGGTTTCACCATGTTGCGATTTGATGTACCTCCCGTTGCCTCAAACGTTGCTCGCCTCGAGGCATTCATCACGTTTTCCTTTTGCCTGATTGCACTGCTTGGCTTTCCTTATCTTCTGCCCGTGCTGGCCGTGATGGGATTCATTCGTGGCTTTTTTGGCCACTACAGATGTCCTTCGCATCGACTCTTCGCTTCGGTCATGGAAAAGGCAGGCATTGCGGGGAAAAAAGAAAATGCTGGGGCCAAGATGTTCGCCAACAAGATTCTTTTTATTGCGGCCACTGCGGCAAGCCTGTTGTTCTTTTCAGGCAACAGCCTCTGGCAGGTTCCAGCAATCGCACTGGTGATTTTTTCGACCCTCGAGTGGGCTTTTTCATTCTGTGCCGCCTGCTGGGCCTACGGCTTTTGGTACAAATTCTTCCCCCCTAAGGCCTAATTGAATACGCTCTTTATTTTTCTCTGGGCCACGCTCTGCGGCGCTGGCGCCAACGAGATGAAGATTCCCCTGCCATGGGTGCTTGGGCCCATGTTTGGCGTGGCCTTTCTGACGCTGGCAGGCTATTCCGAACGACAACCTGGCTTTGCCCGAAAACTGGGTCAGATTCTGATTGGCGCCGCGCTTGGGCTTTACTTCACCCAGCAGGTGCTGGCTGAAGTCCTGCGATTGGGCGGCTGGATTGTGCTTGGTGCTGTTTTCTCTCTGGCACTCACAGCGCTGTTCTCAGGTTTTGTTCAACGCTTTGCACGGGTTGATGGCACGACCGCGCTTTATTCTTCAGCCATTGGTGCCGCCAGTGATATGGCGGTGCAAGCCCAGAGGTTCGGCGCCGACGGTGCCTCGGTGGCCAGTTCACATGCCGTGCGCGTGATGATTGTGGTGACGGTGATTCCATTTCTGGTGGCCGACATGAATCTGGATGCCGCAAGGCTGCTGACTCTTGCGCGCGGCGATCTTCCGGCCATCACCTATCAGCCACTGCTGGGTGTGATCGCTGGTGGGATCGTGCTTGCCTGGCTGCTTGAGAAAACCCGCTTTCCCAACCCCTGGCTGATCTCGCCCTTGGCCGTAGCGAGTCTCTATGCCGTGACCGGCCACGACAGCCGCATGCCGGACGAACTGATTGCTTTCGGCTCGGTGCTCTTGGGCTGGAACCTTGGCCAATACATTAACCGCGATTTTTTTGTGAAGTCCCCGCGGGTGGTTGCCGCCTCCGCGATGATGACTGTTGGCATGCTTTTGCTCTCGTTCGCCTTCGCCTATGGAATTTCTCAGTGGGTAGACCTTCCCTTGGTGACGGCCCTGGTGGCGACCTCTCCCGGCGGCATTGCCGAAATGGCGATCACGGCCAAGGTGCTGGCCATCGGGGCGCCCATCGTGACCGCCTTTCATTTCATTCGGCTGCTCTGTGTGATCACAATGATTGAGTATCTTGGTCGGGTACTCAGACGAACCGGCTGGCTTCGTTAGAATGCAAGGAATTACATTCCTTAAAAGGTCAGTCATGTCTGAAAACCGCGCCGTTGCCGCCAAAAACAAAATCGCCCGAATCTACGCCTTCTGGGGCGCGGTCTTCATTGCTATCTTTTTGGGAATCTCCGTCATCTGGGTCTTCCTTTCTGCGCTTAACCTCGACGCCTAAAACACAACCGCCATGCGCCAACTGATTTCCACCGGATCACCCTTTGAACAAACCATGGGCTACTCGCGCGCAGTTGCGCAGGGTCCGTTTTGTTTTGTCTCGGGCACCACAGGGTACGACTACAGCAAAATGGCCATGCCCGAAGACGTTGCTGCTCAAGCGGAAAACGCTCTGAAAACCATCGAAGCCGCGCTGACCCAGGCAGGGTTTGCGATGAAAGATGTGATTCGTGCGAATTACTACATTTCAGACGCGGCCTACAGCGACGCGATCGTTCCTGTACTGGGCCGTTATTTCGGAGACATTCGTCCAGCCATCACCCTCTTGGTGGCCCAGCTGATGAAACCCGAAATGAAGATTGAGATCGATGTCACAGCCTACAAGGGCTGATCGTTCTACAGAAGGCCAGTCATCGTGTCCTTTTATTTACTGATCGGATCCATGATTGGTCTGGCGGTCTTGTTTTTGATTGGCCTGAAGATTTATCTGCACTTTTCTTTAAAAAAGGCATCTCGAGAACCGCGTGACTAACCTTTAAGGGGATTCATCATGTCAGCCACTGCCGTCATTCATCATGAGCCGCTGCCTTTAAATTCTGCCTTTCGGTTCCTTGCCGAAGGCTTTCAGGAAATGAAGGCCACCCAGTTCAAGGGGCTGGTCTATGGTGTGCTGTTCGTTCTGATGGGCTATGCCATTCACACGGTTTATCAAAACCTCTGGCAGGTCACCATGGGGCTCACCGCAGGGTTTTTTCTGATGGGGCCTTTTCTGTGTTGCGGCATCTATGACCTCTCTCGTCAACGTGATCGAGGCTACACGCCCAACCTTTCGGCCAGCACCATGAGCTGGTCACGGAACTGGAAATCCATCGCCTTTTTCGCGGCCATCCTGACATTTTTCATGATCGTCTGGGCGCGTGTTTCAGTGGTGCTGTTCGCCCTTTTTGGAACCCATAACTACCCGGACCTTCGCGACATGATCACCAAGATCATCTCGTTCGAAAATATTGAATTCCTGATGATCTGGGCTGGGGTTGGCTTTGTCTTTGCCAGCCTGGTCTTTGCCATCTCGGTGGTCTCGATGCCCCTTCTTCTTGACCGCGGCACCGACACCATGGAGGCGATTGGCACCAGTGCAAAAGCGCTCTGGAACAACTCTGGCGCGATGTTCGTCTGGGCTGTGTCGATCGTGGTGCTGATTGGTGCCAGTCTGGTGATTTTCTTGCCGCTTTTAGCCTTCACCGCACCGCTTGTCGGCCATGCAACCTGGCGCCTGTACAAGCATCTTGTGCCTGCAGCAAGGCCGGCATAGCCGCGCTTCGCAACCAAGTTGACCTAGTTGTTTTCGAGCCGCTCGATTCTTTTTTCTAAACGGTCAAGACTATTTTTAAGCTCTCGAAGTGCCTCGAGGTGGCTCGCGGCTTGTTGGCGGCTGGTCACCAGATTCGCTTCGTAGATGGCGTAATCGGCGAGCTGTTTGGCGGCCAGTGCCGGTGGGCTGTTGGCCCAAAACTGCTCCCAGGGTGAGACCCGCTCTTTTACAAGCTTGCCGAGCGGCGCGAGCTTTTCCACCACGGCGGCAGCGCCCTCGATGCGAACACCCTTGGCGATCTTGCCCGTCACGGTGATCACCACATCCGGCTCACGCGATGCGAAGCTTTCTTGTTGGTTGCCTGTGTTGGAATGATTTGCGGCGGATGCGAGGTTAAGCTCGTGCAGTAGTCCGTCGGCCTCGAGAGCCCAATTCACACGGACGCCAAAAGGCAAAACAACCGCGATCTTTTTGCCAGCGAGGCCCCGAAGGGCCTCGTGGAGTGCTTCGTCTTTTTCAATCGCCCAGTTCAGGGCGGCAAGGAGATTACTCGCCAAGCTGGGTGATGCCAGCAAGCTGCCAGCCTGTATCGCCTGATTTCACGCGGTGGAGTGTCCAGGCTTCGTCGAAGTCGACCGGTGCGTCAGCGGCGTCTTCACGAATCAGTCCGCTAAAGCGAATACGAACTTCATCAACGGGCTTGCCGAAATCGTCGGTTTCGTCCGACATGCCCAGCCATTCGACGTTGAGGCTGACAACCTCGGTGTGGTTGGCTTCGCCCCGACGTGCAGCAATCTGATGAGAGAGCTCACGCGTCATGGTGGGGGTGCAGAAGTCGGCCAATGCATGAATGTCTGCGGCGTCCCAAATGGCTTGCAGTTTCATGAACTGGTCACGGGCGACCTGCAAAAACTGATCGATCTCGGCCTGGGAAACAGCCGGGGCCACGGAAGGAAGAATATCGGTGTTGAACGAAGGCGCTTGGCCTCCGGTTGCAAAACCACCAAGGCCGCCTTGTTCGGCGCCACGTGACATGGTGCGCTGGTGGGTGTCCGAGCCTGCATAACCACCCGAGCCAGGGCGGGCTTCTGCGCCGAGGTCTTGGGGGTTATAGCCTGCCTTGGCCATCGCGGGGCGTCCATAGCTGCCGACTGGCGCCTGGCGGCGAGCCGCGAACATGCGAAAGAGGGCAAAGACGACGACCACGGCAAGAATGATGAGAAGCAAGCTCATGAGCTCTTCCCCAAGGCCGAGGTAAGAAGCCAGCGCGGCCAAGCCAAGACCTGCGGCGATGCCTGCGATTGGGCCCATCCAGCTGCTGCGCGCAGCCGCCTGTTGGCCTGCGGCGGCAGGTGCCGCGGGGTTCGCGGCCTGCTGACCCTGAGGGTTTGCCGGCTGCTGTTGAGCAGGCTTGGCGGGGGTGGCTTGCTTAGCGCCACCCGAGGGGGCCATGCGGCCAAAGCTTGACCCGCCGCCAAGGCGCTTGGCTTCGGCTTCGAGAATGGGGGCTGCAGCGAGAAATGCAGCGGCAACAGTGGCAAAGAATTTCGCTTTCATGAACTTCGGTCTCCTTGGATCAACCCTTCAAATCACCGGTTCTACCCGACTTTTATAACAACCAGTTTTCAACACAGTTCGTTTTACAGCCTGACGGCCTGGTGAAGTGCGACAACCCCAGCCGACATGAGGTTAAACCTGACCACATCGAAGCCTGCCTGGCGAAGCATTTCAGCCAGTTCTTCAGGGCCGGGGTGCATGCGAATGGATTCGGCCAGATAGCGATAGCTTTGGGCATCGTTCGCAATGGTCTGACCCAGCCAGGGCAACACCTTCAATGAATAGACATCGTAGATTTTTTCAAGAGGCTTGGCCACCTTGGAAAACTCTAAGACCATTAATTTGCCGCCAGGTTTCAAGACCCGATACATTTCTTTTAAGGCGGCGAGCTTGTCCGTCATGTTGCGAAGCCCAAAAGCCACGGTGACCAGATTGAAATCCTGATCAGGAAAGGGCAGGTGTTCAGCGTCACAGACCACAGCCTCGGTGGGGTAACCCGCGTCGATCAGACGATTTCTTCCACGCTGAAGCATCTGGCCATTGATGTCGGACATCACCACCTTGCCATGAGGCCCAACCCGTTTTGCAAAGGCCAGGGCGAGGTCTCCGGTACCGCTGGCCACATCCAGAACCCTCTGACCGGGGCGAACATTGGCCTGGGCAATGGTCTGAGCCTTCCAAAGCCGGTGTAGCCCCGCCGACATGACGTCGTTCATCAGGTCGTAGCGGGCGGCCACAGAGTCAAAAACCCGAGCGACCCGTTTGGCTTTTTCGCCAGTCGGGACTTCCTCGAAACCAAAGTGAGTGGTGCGCTCAGTCATGCACTTATTTTAACTGCAGCCACCCGAGCCACACCCGCCTGAGCCACAGCCCGAGGAAGACTTCGATGGGTTCGATGCCGCGTCTCGAGAAGCCCCCGCCTGCTCGAGTCGGGCAAGGTAGTCCTTCCATAGGCCGTCTTGGTTTTGGCCCAGCCAGTAAAGGTAATCCCAAGAAAAAAGGCCCGAATCATGTCCGTCACTGAATACCGGTTTGATGGCGTAGTGGCCGACCGGCTCCACCGACTTGATCACGACGTCACGCTTACCCACCTGCAGCGTTTCTTGGCCAGGCCCATGGCCCATCACTTCCGCAGAGGGGGAATAGACCCGCATCAGTTCAAAGGGAATCGTGAATTCCTCGCCGTTGTCATAGGCGACTTGGACCACACGTGACTGGGTATGCACCGTCAGCGCCGTGGGCAGAGTTGAGCTGGTTTGATCGTTGGCCATATCGGTGTCACCGGGTTGTCATATTGACGTCATACATTGGTCATCAGTAAAGGAGCTAGCATGGCAGAAATCAGGTTGAAAAACCCGCCGGAATTGCATGCATTTTGCTGGCTCGGCCGCCCGAAAAAGAATGATGACCTCGATGCAAAGCAAAATTCTTGTCGTTGAAGATGAACCCGCGATCGCCGAGCTGCTCTCGGTGAATCTTGGCTTTGCAGGCTATCAGGTGATGGTTGCCGGCGATGCCGAGGCCGCTCAGGCCATGATTGCCACCGAGCTTCCCGATCTGGTGGTGCTCGACTGGATGCTGCCCGGCATGTCGGGGGTTCGGCTGGCGAAAAAACTGCGCTCTGAAACGCGCACCAAAGACCTTCCCATCATCATGCTGACGGCGCGAACCGATGAGTCCGACAAAGTTGAAGGGCTCGAAACCGGGGCAGACGATTACCTGACCAAACCATTTTCACCCAAGGAATTGATGGCCCGGATTAAGGCCGTCATGCGTCGAAGGGCACCTCAGTTGACGAGCGATGCCGTTGAGATGGGTGGCTTGCGGCTAGACCCGGTGACCCACCGCGTTTGGGGCAATGACACCGCGATTGACCTCGGGCCTACAGAATTTCGGCTGCTTCATTTCTTCATGACCCACGCCGAGCGCGTCCACAGCCGAGCCCAGCTGCTTGACCAGGTCTGGGGAGATCATGTGTTTGTCGAAGAGCGCACCGTGGATGTCCATATCCGCAGGCTTCGAAAAGCCCTGGAACCCACGGGCCACGACCGTCTTGTTGAAACGGTTCGGGGCAGTGGCTATCGCATCAGCGCCAACCCCTCGGCCGAGGGCTGAAGCTCCCTCTTCGGGGTCCCGCTTAACCCCCGTCGTTGATCCCAACAGGCGATAATCGCCCCATGTTGGATTTCTGGATTCGAATTGTTTTTTATCTGATCGGCATTGGCACGATCGCCCTGATCTTTTCCTGGATTGGTGGGCCTCAGTCGGGCTGGATCGCCGCCGTTCTTTTGCTGGCCTGGTGGGTGGTCTATCAGCTGTACTACCTTCAAAAAACCATCCGCTGGCTTGAGGATTTTCGTCTTGAAAAAGTGCCTCATGGCTCGGGCACCTGGGATCTTGTGTTCGCGAAGATCTATCGGCTGGCGAAGTCTGGAGAACACCAGCGTCAGCAGCTGGCCGAAGCCCTGAAGAATTTCCGCAACGCCACCGAAGCGATGCCCGACGGCGTGGTCACGCTCGACGAAGACAACCAGGTGATCTACGCCAACGAACAGGCCGAAGAACAACTGGGCATTAGCAGCCGACAGGACTCAGGGCGAAACCTGATCAACATCGTCCGCCACCCCGACTTTGTGAGCTATTTGAATGGCCGAGAGTGGGACAAGCCCATCGTGCTCAAAGGCCTGCGTAAGCGAGACCAGGTCTTGCAGATGCAGCTGATTCCTTATGGCAGCCAGCAGCGGCTGTTGCTGACCCGAGACATCACCCAGCTGGATCGGCTTGAGACCACACGACGGGATTTCGTAGCCAACGTCTCTCATGAGCTGAAGACCCCCCTCACGGTACTCAGCGGATTTCTTGAAACCCTGCGCGACCTTCCTCTGAGCAACGAACAGCGGGATCAATACCTTGGCCTCATGCACGGCCAGGCGCGGCGTATGGAAAACATTGTTGAAGATCTGCTGGTGCTCTCTAAGCTTGAGTCCACCGCAGCGCCAGCGCAAGACGACAGCCTCTCCATGTCTGCGATGGTGAATGACATGGTTCATGATGGCCAGACGCTCAGCCGGGAACAGCACACCATCGAAGCCTTGGTGGGCCGCGAATCCACACTGTTGGGTTCGGAAGAAGAACTGCGAAGCGCTTTTTCCAACCTGGTTAGCAATGCCATTCGTTACACCCCGGCGGGCGGCAAGATCACCATTGAGTGGGCCGTGACGGACGACGGACAGGGTGAGTTTTCGGTGGCCGACACCGGACCTGGAATTGCGTCGCAACACCTTTCAAGACTGACCGAACGCTTTTATCGGGTGGATCGTGGGCGTTCACGAGAGGCCGGCGGAACAGGCCTTGGGCTTGCGATTGTCAAGCATGTGGCCACCCGGCACCAGGCTCAGTTGATGATTAAAAGCGAGGTTGGAAAGGGAAGCCGATTCTCCATCGTCTTCCCCGCCAAGCGCGTGAAAGCTTAGACCAGCACTCGCTCAATGCCACCATGGTTGGCCGCATCCACATAGGTGGGAAGCCACTGGTCACCCAGGACATGCTTGGCAATTTCAACCACGATGTAATCCGCATCCACAGCGACGTCGTCGGTGTAGCGGGCCAACCCCTGAAGACAGGACGGGCAGGAGGTAAGGATCTTGAGGCTGGTGTCTTGGCCGGACTGTGCCCGAAGCGCATCCGCCGCCTTTCGCATTTCCTCTTCCTTGCGAAAGCGCACCTGGGTGGAAATGTCAGGCCGGGTTACCGCCAGAGTTCCTGATTCGCCGCAACAACGATCGTTCTTTTCGATCTTGCCATTGAGGTCACTGTTCATCAGCTGGTTGACCACCTTCAGCGGCTGATGCTGTTTCATGGGGCTGTGGCAGGGGTCGTGGTACATGTAACGAACACCCGTGACCGAATCCAGGCGAATTCCTTTTTCCATGAGAAATTCATGGATGTCGATAATTCGGCAGCCCGGGAAGATCTTTTCAAATTCGTAGCCCGCCAGCTGGTCGTAGCAGGTGCCACAGGACACGACGATGGTTTTGATGTCCAGGTAATTCAGGGTGTTGGCCACGCGATGAAAAAGCACCCGGTTGTCAGTGATGATCTTTTCGGCCTTATCAAACTGGCCGGAACCGCGTTGCGGGTAGCCGCAGCAGAGGTACCCCGGAGGCAGCACCGTCTGAACGCCCACATGCCAGAGCATGGCCTGGGTGGCCAGCCCCACCTGAGAGAACAGTCGTTCAGAGCCGCAGCCCGGGAAATAAAACACGGCCTCGCTTTCGGAGGACGTAGTCTTTGGATTGCGAATCACCGGGACGTAGTTGGCGTCTTCGATGTCCAGAAGTGCGCGGGCAGTTTTCTTGGGAAGATTGCCCGGCATCTTTTTATTGATGAAATGAATCACCTGCTCTTGAATCGGCGCCTTCCCCAGGGTGGCGGGTGGCTTTGCCGTCTGGGCCTTGGCGAATTTTTTAAGAACATCGTGGGCGATGCGCTGAGCCTTGTAACCCCATTCAATCATCAGCTTGCGAGCAATCTGGATGGTCTGAGGATTCGAGGCGTTTAAAAAGAACATGGACGCGGCCGAACCGGGGTTGAATTTCTTCTTACCCATTTTGCGCAAGAGGTTGCGCATGTTCATCGAGACCTCGCCGAAGTCAATATTGACTGGGCAGGGCGTCAGGCATTTGTGGCAGACCGTGCAGTGGTCGGCGACATCGCTGAATTCATCCCAGTGTTTGATCGACACGCCGCGACGGGTCTGCTCTTCATAAAGGAAGGCCTCGATTAACAAGGATGTGGCAAGAATCTTGTTGCGGGGTGAATAAAGCAGGTTGGCTCGGGGCACATGAGTGGCGCACACTGGCTTGCACTTGCCGCAACGCAGGCAGTTGGCAAAGGAATCGGCGATGGAGCCGATGTCCGACTGCTGCATGATCAGGCTTTCGGCCCCCATCAGGCCAAACGACGGGGTGTAGGCGTTGTCCAAGTTGCCGCCGCGCAAAAGCTTGCCCGCGTTGAAATGCTGATTGGGGTCGACTTTCTTTTTGTAATCGGCGAAGGCATCAAGTTCGGAATCAGTAAGGAACTCCATCTTGGTGATGCCAATGCCATGCTCTCCTGAAATGACGCCGTCCAGAGACTTCGCAATGGCCATGATCCGAGCCACGGCATGGTGGGCTTCCTGGAGCATGTCGTAGTCGTCGGAATTCACAGGGATGTTGGTGTGCACGTTGCCGTCACCCGCATGCATATGAAGGGCGACGAAGACCCGCGAGCGCAAGACAGCCTTATGTGTGGCCTCGATCCGTTCCATCACCGGTGCAAACGCGGTCCCGCTGAAAATGCCGCGCAGGGGCTCGCGAAGCTCTCGCTTCCAAGAAACCCGAATGTGATGGGTCTGAATAAGATCCACAAGCTTGCCATCCCCTTGAGCCGAGGCTTCCGCGACACGCGCAGCAAGGGCTGTGTCATGCAGGTCAATGCCCACCGAACGCAAAGGATCGGCCAGGTCGGCGATGGGGTCATAAAGACGCTGAAGCAGAAGGGACCAGCGGCTTTCAATCTGATTGAGCAGGTTCGAAGCAAGGCCCAGTCGTCGCGCAAGATCGTCTTCAAACGTCTGCTCATCGAGTTCGCCGGGCTGGAGGCTGGCGGACAGCAAAGGGTTCTCCAGATGTTCCCGCAAGGCCTTGATCAGCTTCAACTTGTTGCCGATGGAAAGCTCGATATTGATGCGCTCGATTTCATTCGTGTATTCGCCCATTCGAGGCAAAGGAATCACCACGTCTTCATTGATCTTGAAGGCGTTGGTGTGGCGAGCAATGGCTGCAGTTCGGCTGCGCTCGGACCAGAAGGCTTTGCGGGCCTCGGGCGAGACCGCAACGAAACCTTCTCCGGCATGGCCGTTGGCAAGGCGAATAACTTCTGAGGCGGCCTTCGCCACGGCCTGGTCATCGTCCCCCACGATGTCGCCAATCAGCACCATTTTGGGCAGGGCGCCACGCTTGCTTTTCGTGCCATAGCCCACCGCACGAAGGTAGCGCTCGTCCAGGTGCTCAAGCCCCGCCAAGAGGGCGCCGCCAGGCTTTTGATCCAGATGATTTTTAATCTCAACAATCGATGGGACGGCGTCTTGGGCATTTCCGAAAAACTCAAGGCAGACGGTGCGAACATGCTTGGGCATACGATGCAGCACCCAGCGCGCACTGGTAATGAGCCCGTCACAGCCTTCTTTCTGAATGCCTGGAAGACCGCCCAGCACCTTGTCAGTCACGTCTTTGCCAAGACCAATGCGGCGAAATCTCCAGCCCTCCAACTTGACCACTTCCTCACGCAGAGGCGAACCCTGCATGACACCGGGCCCACTGCCCTGGGGACGGAATTGTTCGGGCGCATACCAGGCGAGACGGAACTCGGCCCAGGGGGCGTCATGGATCTTGCCCATGTTGTGATCAAGGCGAGTGACCTCGAGCCACTGGCCTTGTGGGTCGACCATTCGCCACCAAGCCAGGTTATCCACCGCGGTGCCCCAGAGCACCGCCTTTTTTCCGCCTGCATTCATGGCGATGTTGCCGCCAATGCAGGAGGCGTCGGCCGACGTTGGGTCCACAGCGAAGACCACGCCCGCGGCGTCTGCCGCATCCGAAACACGCCGGGTGACTACGCCTGCGCCACTGAAAATTGTGGCCACAGCTTCGTTCATTCCGGGTAGCGCGATTCGCTCAACCGGGCCAAGCATTTCCAGTTTTTCCGTATTGATCACCGCCGAACGGGAGGTGAGCGGAACGGCACCGCCCGTATAGCCCGTGCCGCCTCCACGCGGGATGATGGTGAGGCCCACCTCGATGCAGGCTTTCACCATGGCGGGAATTTCAGCCTCGGTGTCGGGAGTCAGCACCACGAAGGGGTATTCCACACGCCAGTCGGTTGCATCGGTGACATGGGAGACGCGCGACAAGCCGTCAAACTTGATGTTGTCCGACGCGGTGGAGCGGCCAAGCGCCTTGGTCACACGCTTGCGAAGCTTGGCGGTTTCATCGAATTCAAGGTCAAAGTTCTGGACGGCCTTGCGCGCAAGTGCAAGCAGCTGCCCCACCTTGTGGTCTCGGGCCGCTGCCAAGAGCTGGGGATTGGTGTCGGCTGTGATGGGCTTTTCAACCATCTCGACAGTACGGCGACGATCAATTTCTGAGAGCCGGTGATGAAGGGCTTCGATCAGCTGACGACGACGCTTCGGATTGTCGAGCAGGTCATCTTGAAGATAGGGGTTACGGCTGACTGCCCAGATGTCACCAATCACCTCGTAAAGCATGCGGGCTGAACGCCCCGTTTTCCGCTCTGTGCGAAGTTCAGCAAGCAGCGCCCAGCCCTCGGAACCCAGCACTCGAAGAACGATCTCGCGGTCGGAAAACGAGGTGTAGTTGTAAGGAATTTCGCGCAGCCTGGATGGATTGCGCGAAACGTCAGCACGGTCCAGCTGGGCGAGAATGGTCGGGTTAAGGGGTGCGTTCATAGGGCCTGGAGGTGGCGTTCATGACAAGGGGTCTATTTTCCCCGTTTTTTGGCCAAAACGCGCCCTGGAATGCACGCCCCCCGTAGGGCTTTCGATGAATTGGGTTATAAAACACCCCATGGGATCTGACTATCTAAGAAAAATACTGACGGCCCGGGTCTATGACGTGGCCCAAGAGACGCCTCTTGAGCCCGCTCGGGGGCTCAGCCGAAGGCTAAAGAATCAAGTGCTGCTCAAGCGGGAAGACATGCAGCCCGTTTTCTCGTTCAAGCTGCGCGGCGCCTACAACAAGATGGCCCACCTCAGCCAAGAGCAGCTGGCCAAAGGGGTGATCGCTGCCTCGGCCGGTAACCACGCCCAGGGTGTGGCGCTGTCCGCTCAGAAAATGGGTTGCCGAGCGGTGATTGTGATGCCTGTCACGACCCCTGTCGTGAAAATCGACGCGGTCAAGGCGCTTGGCGGCGAGGTGGTGCTGTATGGAGACTCGTATTCGGACGCCTATCAGCATGCTCTTGAGCTTCAGCAAAAGGCCGGTCTGACCTTCGTTCATCCGTTTGATGACCCCGATGTGATTGCGGGACAAGGCACGATTGCCATGGAGCTGCTGGCCCAGCACCAAGAACCCATTGATGCCGTGTTTGTGGCCATTGGCGGTGGCGGACTGATTGCAGGGGTTGCGGCTTACCTGAAGCAGGTGAAGCCAGAGATTCGTGTGATCGGTGTTCAGACGATCGACTCCGACGCAATGGCGAGATCCATGGCCAAGGGCGAGCGGGTTGTGCTTTCCGAGGTGGGGCTTTTTTCCGACGGCACCGCCGTAAAACAGGTGGGCGAGGAAACCCTCAGGCTTTGCATGAAGTATGTCGATGAGATTGTGTTGGTCGACACCGATCAGATCTGTGCGGCCATCAAGGATGTCTTTGAAGACACCCGCGCCATTCTGGAGCCCGCCGGCGCACTCGCCATTGCCGGAATGAAGCACTGGATTGCCCAAAATAAGGTTCAAGAGAAAACACTGGTGGCCATTGCCTGTGGCGCGAACATGAATTTTGATCGGCTACGGTTTGTGAGTGAGCGCGCCGAGATTGGCGAGCAACGTGAGGCGGTGTTTGCCGTGACCATTCCCGAAGAACGCGGAAGCTTCAAGCGATTCTGCGAAACCATTGGGAATCGCAACGTGACGGAATTTAACTACCGCATTGCTGATGCAAAGGCCGCACACATCTACCTGGGTATGCAGATTCGCAATCGCAGCGAGGCCAGTGACCTGGCCGAGTGCTTCTCAAAAGCAGGTTTTCAGGCACTGGATCTGACGGATGATGAACTGGGCAAGCTTCACCTGAGACACATGGTGGGAGGGCGATCCGCATTGGCCCAGGGCGAACGCATCTTTCGTTTTGAGTTTCCAGAGCGACCCGGTGCGCTGATGCGCTTCCTTTCATCAATGCATCCTGACTGGAATATTTCGCTCTTTCATTACCGCAACCACGGCGCTGACTACGGCCGAATCCTTGTTGGAATTCAGGTCCCGAACCAAGATGAGCAAGCTTTGCAGAGTTTTCTGCAACAGCTTGGCTATCCCCATTGGGAAGAGACACAACACCCGGGCTATCAGCTTTTCCTCTCTGCCTGACCCGCGCCCCAAGCGGTCACTCATCGGCGCAGGATGTCAGTGGCCTTGACGGTGTCAGAAGACCTGATGCCGGGCTGTCTCGCACGCCACTAAGCTTTGGCTTTTCATGACCTTCGATGGAGAGCCTCTCATGCGTGTAGCGATCGTGGAAGACGACCTGCGTCAGGCGCAGGGGCTCTTCCAGGTTTTAAGAAATCACTCAACCGCGATCGACATGGAGGTCTTTCATCAAGGCAAGCCTTTTCTTCGCAGGCTTAGCCAAGAGCCTTTTGATCTGGCCTTGATTGACCTGCAGCTGCCGGATGTCTCTGGATTTTTTCTAATGGAAAGACTTCGCGCACGACAACACGATGGTGGCCATACACCCACCATGGTCGTGGTGAGTGGCTGCGCAAAGCCCAACACCCTTCAGCGTTCGTTTGACTGCGGCGCGGCAGACTTTGTGTTGAAACCCTACCGCAGTGACGAACTCATCATCCGAATCCTTCATGCGGCCAAACAAAAACAGCCCAGGCTCTTCGATGACCGCCCGATTGACCTGGGGCCGATTCACCTGAACCTTGGAACGCAACAGGCCTTGGTCAACGGCAGGGAAGTGCATCTGAGCGCGAAGGAATTTAAGATCGCCTGGCTTTTATTTTCAAAGGCTGGTCAGCCTGTTTCAAGGTCGCAGCTCATGCAGCTGGTCTGGGGAAGGGTCGACAGCCCCTATTCCCGGTCTCTCGACACCCACATTGGCCGACTAAGACAAAAACTTGGTCTTCATGACCATGGTTCCATTCGACTTCGACCCGAGTACGGAATGGGTTACCGCGTCGATTTTTTCTCGTAAAATCAAGGGTCTATCGATCTTTATGCGATTTCATGCAGCTTATTACGCTGGGTCTCAACCATCAGTCGGCACCCCTGTCACTTCGGGAGCGTCTCGCTTTTCCTGGTGAGGCCCTGCGCGATGGTCTGCATGAGCTGCGCTCGACCCTTCGGCGCTCTGCTCCCGAGCAGGCCTTGCTTTCCACCTGCAATCGAACCGAGATGTATCTGGCCGCAGACAACGCGGCCGACGCCAAAGGCCAGGCACTGGATTGGCTCTCCTGGAAATCCGGAACTCCGGCCGCTGAACTAACGCCCCACCTTTATCAGCTACCTGATCAGCAGGCGGTTCGTCATGCCTTTCGTGTGGCCTCAGGGCTTGATTCCATGGTGATTGGTGAGCCACAGATTCTTGGCCAGATGAAGCTTGCTGCCCGTGAAGCCCAAGAGGTTGGCTGCCTTGGCACCCATCTGCATCACCTCTTCCAGCAGGCATTTTCCGTGGCCAAAGAGGTGCGCACCACCACAGAAATTGGACTGCACTCGGTATCGATGGCAGCGGCCTCCGTGAAGCTTGCGCAGCGAATCTTTGGCGATCTTTCAGCCACCAAGGTTCTTTTTATCGGGGCCGGGGAAATGATTCAGCTCACCGCGACCCATTTCGCTGCACAGAAACCGGCATCGATTGTGGTGGCGAACCGCACCATGGATCGTGGCCAGGCGTTGGCCCATGAATTCGGCGGATCCGCCATCTCACTGGCCGAGCTTCCGCTGCGTATGCATGAGTTCGACATTGTCGTGAGCTGCACCGCCAGCACGCTGCCCATCATCGGCCTGGGCATGATCGAACGGGCCTTAAAACAACGCAAGCATCGCCCCATGTTTATGGTGGATCTCGCCGTGCCTCGTGACATTGAACGCGAGGTCGCTGAGCTAGACGATGCATTTCTCTACACGGTGGATGACCTTGGTGAACTCATCAAAGAAGGTGTGCAGGCTCGGCAAGAGGCTGTGCAGCAGGCCGAGGCCATCATTGATGACGGCGTAGCCGCCTTCACCCAGTGGAAAGAGTCAAGACTTCAGGTCCCGGTGATTCGCGCCTTGACCGATTTCGCCACCGACATTCAAGCCGGCGAGCTCGCCCTGGCCAGAAAACGGCTTGCCAAGGGTGATGACGTGGATTCCGTGCTGAAGTCATTGGCCCATGGCCTCTCACAGAAGTATCTTCACGGCGCCTACAGCCAGATTCACAAACTCGGCCAGCTTGATTCCGCTGAGCGCGAACAGAAAACCGAGTTCATTCGTGAACTCTTCAATATTCGTCAGCACGACCGAGACCATTAGATGAAGCCCAGCCTGCTGGTGAAGCTCCAGCAGCTGGCCGAACGCCTGGAGGCGGTCGACCGTCTGTTGTCAGCTCCCGAAATTGCCAATCAGATGGACGAGTTCCGAAAGCTCTCAAGGGAGCGCTCGGATCTTGCGCCGGTTGTCGAGAGCTTTCATGCCTATGAGAAGCTCGCCGCAGATCTTGTCTCGGCTCAGGAATGGCTTCTTGATCCCGAGCTGAAGGCTTTTGCCTTTGATGAAATCGCTCAACTGAAAGAGTCTCTTGCTGCGAAATCTCAAGAGCTTCAGCTCTTGCTTCTGCCCAAAGACCCCAACGACGACCGCAATGTCATTCTTGAGATTCGTGCAGGAACGGGCGGTGATGAGTCAGCACTTTTTTCGGGCGATCTCTTGCGTATGTATATGCGTTATGCCGAACGAAACCGATGGCAGACCGAAATCATGTCGGCCAGCGAATCCGACCTGGGTGGCTACAAAGAGGTGATCGTTCGTATTGAAGGCCAAGGCGCCTATTCCAAGCTGAAGTTTGAATCGGGCGGCCATCGGGTTCAGCGGGTACCGCAGACCGAGACCCAGGGGCGCATCCACACCTCGGCCTGCACTGTGGCCGTGCTGCCGGAGGCAGACGAGCTTGCTGAGACCGTGTTTTCGCCCGACGAGCTTCGCATTGATGTCTTTCGCGCCTCGGGCGCAGGTGGGCAACACGTGAACAAAACCGAATCAGCGGTTCGCATCACCCACCTTCCCACGGGCACGGTGGCCGAGTGTCAGGATGACCGCAGCCAGCACAAAAACAAAGAAAAGGCGATGAAGGTTCTTGTGGCTCGGGTGCGGGATCAGCAGATGCGCGCCATCCAGGCCAAAGAGGCTAGTGCCAGGAAACTGATGGTTGGATCAGGGGATCGATCCGAACGAATTCGCACCTACAACTTCCCGCAGGGCCGGGTCACCGACCATCGTATTAATCTGACCCTCTACAAGATTGACGCCTTGATGGATGGCGATCTCTCTGAACTTACGTCGGCATTGATTGCCGAGCACCAGGCCGAGCTGCTCACCGCCATGGGTGAGGCTTGATCGCATTCAAGACGCTTTTGGAAGAAAGCGGGTTGCCTCGGCACGAACTCTGGCCGTTGCTCGAGGCCGCGACAGGCAAGCCTCGTGAATGGATCATTGCGCGGCCGGAATCTGCACCTGAACCCGCGGCGGCGGCATTGCTTGGCCGATGGATTGAATCCAGGCGACGCGGGATGCCTTTGGCTTATCTGACGGGGTTTCGAGAATTCTATGGCCGCCGTTTCTGGATTAACCCCGATGTTCTGATTCCCCGTCAAGACACCGAGATTCTGATCGACACGGTGCATGCCCTCATGGGTGAAACCGAGCCCGCCCCGTCTGAGGATGCAGTGGATCCATTCGACGGCCTTCGATTGTGCGACCTTGGCTGCGGCAGCGGCTGCATCGGTATTAGCCTTGCGCTTGAATTTCCTGGCGCCAGGATTACTGTGACCGACATTTCAGAGCAAGCACTTGCGCTTGCTCGAAATAACGCCGCATGGCTTGGCGCCGAACCGTCCATGGAATTTCTTCAAGGTTCCTGGTGGGCCGCCCTTGATGCCCAACCCGGCCAGACCTTCCATGGCATCTGTTCGAACCCACCCTACATCCGCCCCGACGATCATCATCTTCAGGAAGGTGATCTGCGATTTGAGCCGTCACTGGCGCTCACCGGTATCGATTCCCGTGTTCGCGCGGACGATCAACCCGTCGACCCTCAGGGGCTTTCAGCCATCCGTACGCTGGTCTCGGGAAGTCTTCCTCGCCTGGAACCGGGGGGCTTTTTGCTGATCGAACACGGGTTTGACCAGCAAGACGATGTTGTGGCCCTGATGAACCAGGCTGGCTTTGCCATGGTTCAGGGCATTCAGGATCTGGCCGGTCAGCCACGCGCTGTACTTGGCCTGAAGAGTCCTGAATAATAGGGAATCACTTTTGGAGATCAAGCATGGAAGTTCAAGAATTTATTAAGCAGACTGTGACCGAGCACCCCGTGGTGCTTTTCATGAAAGGTTCCGCGCAGTTTCCTCAGTGTGGGTTTTCTGGTCGGGCCATTCAGCTCTTGAAGGCCTGCGGTGTGAAGAACGTGGTCACGGTGAATGTTCTTGAAGACGACGCCATTCGACAGGGCATCAAAGACTATTCCAACTGGCCAACGATTCCCCAGCTCTATGTGGGCGGGGAATTCATTGGGGGCTCGGACATCATGGGCGAGATGTTCGAGAGTGGCGAGCTGAAAAAAGTGCTCGATGACTCAGGCGCTACGGCCTGAGCATCGACTACGAATTTATCGGGCCTTGGCCTGAATCGCTTTCCGATAATCCGGCATGCGTGAAAGATAATCAGCCACAGCCTCGATGTCTTCACGCTTGTAGTTTTTGATCGACTCCACCATTTTGGGGTGAGAGTTGCCGCGCAGGCCTTTCTGGATAAGCTCCATCTCCCGACGCAGGTATTCATAATGTTGGCTCGCCACGGCCGGATAAGCCTTGCCGGCCTTGCCCTCGCCGTTCACGCCATGGCACTGGGCACATCGTCCGACTTCACTTTCATATAAGGCTTTGCCGTGGGCGAGGTTCGTTCCGGGACCCTTGCCGTTCTCACGCGTGGTTTCCAGGGTTTCAAGGTAAACCGCAATGTCTGCAATCTCTTGAGGTGTGACGGCGTGGTCTGAGGAAAAAGGCTCCATCTTCGGGTTCGTTCGGATGCCTGCGCGTACCTCGGTGACCTGCTTGATGACCACGCTGGCATGCTGGCCCGTAAGCTTCGGATAGGTGCCATCGATAATGCCGGCGCCATCAGCCTTATGGCAGCCACGGCAGCCGCGAAAGGCTTCCTTGCCTCGCTCGGCATCGCCGGTTAAACGAAGCACTTCCAGCTGTTCAGGAAGCATCTTTCCCCATTCATAGGTCTTACCGGAAATCACGATCGAGTCGGTTGCCTGAGTGACCGGCTGGGCGCCGCTTGAAAATGCCGGTGCATGAAGGAAGACCAGGGCTAGAGCCGGGCCCGTGATTAAACGCCGCAGGCCAGCGTAAGGAGTGTTTGCATTCATTCTTCGTCTCCCTTCATGGTGACAATAAACTCGGCGACCGCACGAATCTCGGCTTCGGTCATTCGTTGGGCCACGGCACGCATCACGCCTCGCTCGTCGTTGTCGCGCACGCCACTCTTGTAGTTGAGCATCTGCTGGGTGATGTACTTGGCAGGCTGTCCGGCAAGCCTGGGGTACTTGTTGGTGCCGGTGCCATCATCCCGATGGCAGCCAGAACAGGCCGGTACCGCACTGCCAACAATGCCTTCAAGAAAAATCTCTTTGCCCTGAACCGTGAGCTTCGCATCTCCTTTTCCAGGTGGCGGCGGAGGCTGCTCGCGGAAGTAGTTGGCCAGAAATTCAAAATCTTTTTCGTCAATGCCCGTGAGCATGCTGCCCATCAAGGGAGACTTTCGCTTGCCGGATTTGAAGTCGTGCATCTGGGCGATGAAGTAACGAGGCTGAAGCTTGGCCAGGTTTGGGGTCTCGGGGGATGTGCTCAAGCCATTGGTGCCGTGACAGCTGATGCAGACTTGAAAACGTTCAGCCAGGATGGGTGGGTTCGCCCATGCGGCCGATGTGAATGCCGCGCAGCCAAGAAGCAGCAGCCCTTGTATGAAGGCTCGAGTGGCCTTGCCGTCGGGGCCGATCTTTGTGTCGGTGCGCCCCAAGGCGGTGATGGGTTTCAAGCGCATATTCCCTCCCCAAGGAATCTCGAACTCGTGGTGACATCAAACGGTGCAACATCATGGTGCCGACTATCTGACTCGAACAGATGACCTATCGCTTACAAGGCGATTGCTCTACCAACTGAGCTAAGTCGGCGGGATCCCATCGGTGCCCGATTTTTCTTATTTTTTCTTTATTTTACGCGAGTCAGCCGAGGGCGCCCAGCCGGTGGCTTGGGCGGATCAGGGGGCTGCGAAGGGTCACCTGAATCACTTGGGTCATTCCGATCACCTGGGCCAGGTCGATTCGAGGAATTCGAGTCATCGTCATGGGCAAGTGCAAGATCTTTGTTGACATCAAACGCCATCCCGTTGCCCGTCTCTTTGGCATAAATGGCCACCACCTGTTCCATCGGAACATAGATCTCTTGTACACGCCCAGAAAAACGGGCCTGAAACGAAATGGAGTCGTTTTTAAGCATGAGTCGATCAGTGGCGAGAAGCCCAATATTGAGAACAATCTCGCCGTTTCGCACATGCTCTTTGGGCACTTGCACGTCCTTGGTCACCGACACCGCGAGATACGGCGTTAGCCCGTTGTCGGTACACCACTCATGGATGGCCCTCACCATGTAGGGCTTGGTTGAGGTTGGCGAAGTGGTGTCCGACATGTCAGCAGGCGCGAATTACCGACGCATGATTTTTTCAGGTGGCGTGAGCGCCTCGAAAAATGCCGGGCGGGAGAAAATTCGCTCGGCATATTTCTGGACAGGAACCGCGGTCTTGGGAAGCTCAATGCCGTAGTAGTCGAGCCTCCAGAGCAGGGGCGCCAGAGCAACATCAATCATCGAGAAATCTTCGCCAAGCATGAACTTGTTCTTGGTCACCACGGGGGCCAGCTGCGCCAGACGGTCGCGGACGAGTACTCGTGCCTTGTCCATGTTCTTGGTGTCCTGACGCTCGAGAACGTCGACATAAGCGAAGAGCTCGCGCTCAAAGTTCAGAAGCAAAAGACGGGCACGCCCCCTCTGAACGGGGTCTGCAGGCATGAGCTGGGGGTGAGGGAATCGCTCATCGATGTATTCGTTGATGATGTTTGATTCATAAAGAATGAGGTCACGCTCAACCAGAATGGGAACCTGGCCGTAAGGGTTCATGACCGAAATATCTTCGGGCTTATTGAAGAGGTCAACGTCTCGGATTTCGAAGTCCATACCCTTTTCGAACAGCACAAAACGGCAGCGGTGGCTGAAGGGGCAGGTGGTTCCTGAGTAGAGCACCATCATTGTTTTGACTCCTTTAAAAAACGTAAAGGGTGGAGCATGCGCCCCACCCTGTGTTGACCATCACCCGCCGATTACTTGATGTTTTTCCAATAGGCTTTGTTCAGGCGCCAGGCCAAGACAAAAAAGGCGGCCAGGAAGATCATCACGACCAGTCCAATCGTTTTCCGGGTCGACTGGGCGGGCTCGGAAACGTAGGTCAGAAATGCGGTCAGGTCGGCCACTGCGGAATCAAATTCAGCAGGTGACTTGGTCTTTTGCATCTCCCACAAGACATGAGGCATGCCCACATTGGCAAAGGTCTTGTTGTTCCAGCCGGTCTGGCGTGAAGGGTCTTCGTAGTAGGTGCGCAGGAAGGTATAGATCCAGTCAGTGCCTGTTCCGGAGTGTGATGAGCGCGACCGGGCGGTGAGCGATAGATCGGGCGGGGCCGCGCCGAACCACTCTTTCGCATCATTACGGTTCATGGAGGTGCGGATGTAGTCGCCCGTTTTCTTGCCATCAGGGAGCAGCGCCTTGATCTGTTCCTCGGTCATGCCAATGTCAGCAAAACGGCTGTAACGCATGGCGGAAATGCCATGGCAGCCAAGACAGTAGCTGGTGAAGATCTTGGCGCCGTTTTGCATGGCTTCTTTGTTGCCGATCTTTCCTGCCGGAATGGGGTCAAGGGCCACAGGGCCCCCGGCCGCAATCGCCTGCGAACCGCCGAAGGCCAACAGCACGGCCATGAGGCTGGCCAGGGCCGTGCCCAAGAAGGTGCGAGTGGATCTCGAAACCCATTTCGCGACGTGCGTCGGCAAGGCCAAGGAAAGGCTTGGTTGATTATTCATTAAAGTGTTCATCGCATTGTTCATCGAGTAGTCCTTGGGTCTGCGCTTAATGAGGCTTGAAGGTCACACGATCGGGAACGGGCTTGAACTGTCCGATACGCGACCAGATGGGCATCAACGCGAAGAAACCGAAATAGAAGACGGTGCCCACCAGAGAGTAAGCCTGTCCCAGGTCAAAGGGTGGCAGCACGCCAAGGTAGCCAAGGATAAAGAAGTTCACCAGGAAGACGCCGTAGAGCACCTTTTGCCAGGTGGGGCGATAGCGAATGGACTTCACCGGGCTGTGATCGAGCCAGGGTAAGAAGAACAGAATGATCACGGCACCGCCCATGATCACCACACCCCAGAACTTCGCATCAAACACGCGGAAGGTGATGGCCAAGACCACCAGCGCAGCGATACCAGCCGCCTTGATGACCATCGGCCACTTCGAGCGGAGAACAGCAAGCGCCCCAATCGCGGCGGAGACCACCATCACCCAGGTGAAGAGATCGGTCACGGCACGCAGCATGGAATAAAACGGTGTGAAGTACCAGACTGGCGCAATGTGCGGCGGCGTCACGAGGGGATCGGCCGGGATAAAGTTATTGAATTCCAGAAAGTAGCCGCCGAACTCAGGCGCGAAAAAGACCACGGCACAGAAGAGCAGCAGGAATCCAGCAATGCCCAAGATGTCGTGGATGCTGTAGTAAGGGTGGAAGGGAATGCCATCAAGCGGAATGCCATCCGCATTTTTCTTCGCCTTGATTTCCACACCATCGGGGTTGTTCGAACCCACTTCGTGAAGCGCAATGATGTGCGCTGCCACCAGGCCCACAAGCACCAAAGGAATGGCGATCACGTGGAAGGCAAAAAAGCGATTCAAGGTGGCATCGCCCACGACAAAGTCGCCTCGAACCCAAACGGCAAGATCAGGCCCGATCAGGGGAACGGCCGCAAACAGATTCACAATCACCTGAGCGCCCCAGTAGGACATCTGGCCCCAGGGAAGGAGGTAGCCAAAAAATGCTTCCGCCATGAGCATCAGGAAAATGAGGCAGCCGAAAATCCAGATCAGTTCGCGTGGTGCTCGGTAGGAGCCGTAGATGAGGCCGCGCCACATGTGCAGATAGACCACGACAAAAAAGGCTGAGGCGCCTGTGGAATGCATGTAGCGAATGAGCCAGCCAAAGGGCACTTCACGCATGATGTATTCCACGCTGGCAAAAGCCACCGGGATGCCGGCAGCGTTGAGCGAGGCGTCGGGCTTGTAATGCATGGTGAGCAAAATGCCCGTGACGATCTGCAGCACCAAGACCACCATGGCCAACGAGCCAAAGAAATAGAAGAAGTTGAAGTTCTTCGGTGCGTAGTATTCCGATAGGTGCTCTTTGTACATCTTGGTGAGCGGGAACCGGTGGTCAATCCACCCCAATAAGCCGGTGGTGGTCACATTTTTTTCAGCTGCCATTCAAATCTCCGAAGAATGAGTTCTTGGGTGGGCCTGCAAAATCAGGCTTCGCCTTTTTCGTCTTTACCCACCACAAGGCGGGTGTCTGAGAGGTACATGTGACGCGGAACCTCTAGGTTATCGGGCGCGGGCTTGTTGGCATACACACGGCCAGCATGGTCAAAGGTGGATCCGTGACAGGGGCAGAAAAAACCTCCCTGCCAGTCGGCACCAAGGCCTGGCTGGTTACCCGTTTCAAACTTGGTGACGGGCGAGCATCCCAGGTGGGTGCAGATCCCTACAGTGACCAGGAACTCCGGCTTAATTGAACGGTGACGGTTTTTGGCGTATTCAGGAACCGGGAAGGCTGTTCGAGCCGACTGAGGGTCGGCCAGGTTCGCTTCAATTTTTTCAAGGCTTGCCAGCATGTCGGGCGTGCGACGGACGATCCAGACCGGCTTGCCACGCCATTCCACAGTCTTCATTCCCCCGGGTGGAATATCCGCAATATCAACCTCGACAGGTGCCCCTGCCGAGCGGGCCTTTTCCGATGGGGCCATGGAGGTGAGAAGCGGAACAGCCGTGGCCGCGGCTGCGACACCACCGGCAGCACCGCAGGCAATCAGCCAGGTGCGACGCTCGGATTCCGTTTTCTTGTCAGGGGTGGAGAAACTGAGTTCTTGGTCGGAATGAGACATAAAGAGCCTTCTGTTCGTGGCGAGTTAGGGCAAACCTTTATTTTAGTCCAGCCAGGGGGGTAAGTTCCAGCAATAATGGTGCTCATGACACGACGTATCTGGTTAATTTTCGCCCAAGCCACCACGGTGGCTCTGGGTGCGCTCTTTGTGGTGATCACATTCAAGCCCCACTGGGTGGCCAACATCGGCACGCGCCCGCTGGCCAGTGGCTCGGCCGAGCTGGGTCTTCGCGAGGGCGGAGCGCCCATTGCCGGACACGGATTTCGTGACGCAGCGGCCAAAGCCATGCCGGCCGTGGTCTACATCTTCACCACCCAGCGTACGGCCTTGCCCAATCATCCGCTCATGAACGACCCCTTCTTTCGGCGGTTTTTCCAGGAAGGGCCGGAGCGTGAGCCTGCGGCCGGACTAGGATCAGGCGTGATTGTCTCCAGCCAAGGCTTTGTCTTGACCAACCATCACGTTATCCAGGGTGCAGAACGAATTGAGGTGGCCTTGGCCGATGGGCGTCGCGCCAGGGCGTCGCTTGTTGGGCTGGACCCAGAAACCGACCTTGCGGTCTTGAAGATCAGTCTGGACAAGCTGCCAGTGATCGCCTTCGGCAAGCCCAGTGAGGCCCGCGTGGGAGACACCGTGTTGGCCATTGGCAATCCATTCGGCGTGGGACAGACCGTCACCCAGGGCATCGTGAGCGCACTGGGTCGGACGCGCCTTGGCATCAATACCTATGAAAACTTCATTCAGACCGACGCAGCGATCAACCCAGGGAATTCGGGCGGTGCCCTTGTCGACACCCAGGGCAATCTGCTGGGCATTAACACCGCCATCTACACCCGCTCGGGGGGCAACCAGGGAATTGGTTTTGCAATTCCATCCGACACCGCTCGTCAGGTCATGGAAGCGCTGGTTACCACAGGTAAGGTCAGTCGCGGCTACATTGGTGTCGAGCCTCGGGATGCCCCAGAGGGCGATGGAAGCCTGATTGCCGGCGTTCTAAAAAATGGTCCTGCAGATCGGGCAGGCATTCAGCCGGGCGATGTCGTTGTGGCGGTGAACAATCAGCCCGTCAGAAACATGACCGACCTGATGCAGACGGTTGCAGGAATTGCGCCAGGCAGTGACGCCAGTTTTAAGGTGGTGCGGCAAGGAAAAACGAGCAGCGTCTCAGTGAAAATTGCCGAAAGGCCGAGGGCTCGTCAATAGCATCCGTCCTGGCAGTGCATTTGCTCTGCGTTGGTCACACAGTGAAGCTCTGAGCGAACGCTTCATGAAGCGTCTTGGTCGGTCTGGTCACCCTGGTTGCGTGCACTGGGCGTGATCCAGCGGGACATGAAGATTCCCAATTCATAGAGAAGGATCATCGGAATGGCCAGCATGAACTGGCTGATGACATCGGGCGGCGTGACAATGGCCGCGATCACGAAGGCAATCACGATGAAATAGGAACGAAAGTTCTTGAGTTTTTCAATCGAGACCATGCCCAGTCGAACGAGAACCATCTCGACCACCGGCGTCTCGAAGGACAGGCCAAACACGAGAAACAAGGTGATGACAAAGCTTAAATACTTGTCAATGTCCGTGGCCATCTGCACCCCCGTGGGCGTGTAGGCCGCGACAAACTTGAACACCGCTGGAAACACGAAAAAGTAGGCAAAGGCCATACCCAGCAGAAAAAGCACAAAGCTGCTCAGAATGATGGGCGCCGCAAGCTTCTTTTCATGCTCGTAGAGGCCCGGTGCAATAAAGGCCCAGGCCTGATAGAGGATGTAAGGCAAGGCGATGATGAAGGCGACCATCATGGTGACCTTCATCGGCACAAAAAACGGGGCCGTGACATCGGTTGCGATCATCGAGGTGCCGGCAGGCAGGCTATTGATCATCGGGGTGGCAAGAATGGAATAAATATCCGGCGCCCAATACACAAGGCCAAGAAAAACCACGATGAGCGAGGCCGCGGCCTTCACCAACCGGTCACGAAGCTCGACAAGGTGGGTGACGAAGCCTTCCTCTTTGCTGACACCGTCATTGCCTGGTTGGTTGTTGCTCATCATTCGTCTCTCGGCCGTTTCTTCAGAAAGCGCTTGCGCATGCGGTTACGCAGCCGCTCACGAATGCGTCGCTGCTCGGCCTGCTCGGACCATGATGGTTCTGGGGCATTGATATGCAAACCCCGACGCTCAAGCGGCGTCGTGAGTTCGTCCCCAAAGCCAGACCAGTTGTCATCGGCGGCGCTGGCGACCGTTGATCCAATTCCTGAAAATTCCTGGCCCACACTCTCAACGCCCGACTGAATCTGATCGCCCATGGTCTTGACCTGATCTTTCATCTTTCGAAGTTCTTCAAGATCAACCTGACGTTGAATGTCGGACTTCACGTCATTGACATAACGCTGGGCACGGCCAAGAAGGGCGCCAATGGTGCGGGTAGCGACAGGCAGACGCTTGGGGCCCACCACCACAAGTGCCACCACGCCAATCAAGATAAGTTCAGAAAAACCGATATCAAACATAAGGATGCATCAGGCCCTTCTCAAGTCCTTAAACGAAGACCCCTTTCGGGGTCTCGAGAACACGATGGCCCACGGATCTCACGAGTGAGTCCGATGGCGTCAGTCACTGAGGTGTCTTGTCTTTGGCCTGCACATCAATGGTGGGGGTTTCCGTCTTCTGGGTCGCGGTGTCGTCAGCGCCGGCGCTGGCGTCTTTCATGCCGTCTTTGAAACCCTTGACGGCGCCACCAAGGTCAGAGCCCAGGTTACGAAGTTTTTTGGTGCCAAAAACCAAGAGGACGATCAAAAGAACAACCAACCAATGCCAAACGCTAAAGGAACCCATAACGGTCTCCGAGGAAAGTGTTGTCGAACGCGGGTGTTAAGAGGCCTGAAACCCGCCTAGAACGTGCATGTGAAGATGATACACCTCCTGTCCGCCCGCTTTACCAGTGTTGATCAAGGTCTTAAAGCCCTGAGGGGAGCCATTGTCAGCCGCAAGCTTGGGGGCAAGCACTAGCATTTTCCCCAAGAGATCGATGTGGTCGTTATTCACCTGCTGAAGGGACTCAATGTGGAGCCTGGGGATGATCAGTAGGTGCAACGGTGCCTTGGGGTGGATGTCATGAAAGACGATGAAATCCTGGTCTTCATAGACCACTTTGGCAGGGATCTGGCCCGCAACAATTTTGCAAAAAATGCAGTGAGGGTCTTGGCTCATGAATTTTTTTCCGAGGCTCGGCGGGCGGCTTTTTCATCAAGCCCGGAGATACCCTCTCGGCGGGCAAGCTCAGCAAGCACCTGCTCAGGCCGAAGCCCCGCCTGCACCAGGGCCACCAGACAATGAAACCAGAGGTCGGCCATCTCGCTGACCAGGCGGTCAGGCGCCGCATCTTTTGCAGCCATGATGACCTCGGCGGCTTCTTCGCCCACTTTTTTCAGCGCGGCATCCGGCGCTGCACCGAGCAGCCTGGCGACATAGGAGCTTGACGGGTCAAGGCCGCGACGGCTGGCAATGACATCGGCCAGGCGCGACAACACAAGCCCTGGGTCTTGCAGATCGGCGTCCGCCGGAAGGCTCTGTGGATGGATCGGGGTCAAAGGCTTGGAGCTCATGAACGGGATCTTAGGGCTTTTTCGAAGAATAAATCTCTTCGGGGTCTTTCAAGACAGGGTCCACAGCGTGCCAGACCCAACGACCACTTGCCTGCGTGGCGCTTTGGCCCTGAGGTTCAAGCCTGCGATACATGCATGACTCTCGGCCGGTGTGGCAGGCAATGCCACCCACCTGCTCGATCATGAGCAAGATGACATCGCCGTCGCAATCGAGCCGGATCTCGGAAACTTTCTGCCGATGACCAGATTCCTCGCCCTTGCGCCAGAGTCGGCCGCGAGACCGCGAAAAATAAACGGCCTGCCCCGTTTGGGCGGTTTCCTCAAGTGATTCCCGATTCATCCAGGCGACCATTAAAACCCGATGCGTCACTGCATCCTGCGCGATGGCCATCACCAGCCCGCGGTCGTCCCAGGCGATGTCGTCAAGCCAAGCGGCAGATTGTGTCGAGTTCATGGGGCCCTCGCTGAACGAACACAAACACCGTGATCCGCCATGAACTGCTTAGCTTCACCAATCGTGTGCTGTCCAAAATGAAAAATTGAGGCCGCCAACACCGCGTCAGCGGCGCCCTCGGTCACTCCGGCCACGAGATCGTTGAGCGAACCCACCCCGCCGCTGGCAATCACTGGAATGTTCACAGCCTGCGACACAGCCCGGGTCAGACCAAGATCAAAGCCTTGGCCCGTGCCATCACGGTCCATGCTGGTGAGAAGGATTTCTCCGGCGCCGAGCCTGGCCACCTCGCGTGCCCAATCGACCGCATTCAGGCCCGTGGGGTTGCGTCCGCCATGGGTGAAGACCTCCCAGTGATCACCGGTGCGCTTGGCATCAATCGCCACAACAATGCACTGGGCGCCAAACTTTTCCGAGCAGTCCTGCACAAGCGACGGGTTCTGAATGGCGGCCGTGTTGATGCTGATTTTGTCGGCGCCGGCATTGAGCAGGCGGCGCACATCGTCAACGGTGCGAACACCACCGCCCACCGTCAAGGGAATAAAAACCTGATCGGCCACTGCCTCAATCATGGGAAGAATAAGATCGCGCGCGTCGCTGGATGCGGTGATGTCCAAGAAGGTGACCTCGTCGGCGCCTTGTTGATCATACTGGCGAGCGATTTGAACCGGGTCACCGGCGTCACGAAGGCCAACAAAGTTCACGCCTTTCACAACTCGTCCTGCGTTGACATCGAGGCAGGGAATGATTCGTTTGGCAAGCATGGCACGGCCGCTTTTAGCGGACTTTCACTCGCTTTCCGAGAGTTCGTCAGCGCGCTTTTGCGCCTTTGCAAAGTCGATATGGCCTTCGTAGAGCGAGCGGCCAAGGATGGCCGCCTCAACGCCTTCGGCGGCAACGGCACAGAGGTCTTCAATGTCTTTCATGCTGGCGATGCCCCCACTGGCGATCACAGGAATGGCCACGCTTTGCGCCAGCTTGACCGTGGCCTCGAGGTTCACACCCGTGAGCATTCCGTCACGCCCAATGTCGGTGTAAAGAATGGATTCCACACCGTAGTCTTCAAACTTTTTCGCGAGATCGATCACCTCATGGCCAGAGAGCTTGCTCCAGCCGTCCGTGGCGACCTTACCGTCTTTAGCGTCGATCGAGACAATGATGTGGCCGGGAAACGCCACGCAGGCGTCTTGAAGCAAGCCAGGGTTTTTCACGGCAGCCGTGCCAATGACAATAAAGCTTGCGCCGTCGTCGAGGAATCGCTCGATGGTGTCCAGGTCGCGAATGCCGCCGCCAATCTGCACCGGCATCTCATTGCCTGCCGCCTTGATGATGGCCTTGATTGCCGATTCGTTTTTTGGACGGCCCGCAATGGCGCCGTTAAGATCCACCACATGCAGACGGCGCGCGCCAAGCGAGCGCCAGTGTTGGGCCATCTCACCGGGGTGGTCTGAAAAAATTGTGGCGTCGGCGAGATCGCCTTGCTTCAGACGAACACACTGGCCGTCTTTGAGATCAATCGCTGGGATCAACAACATACGCTGAGCTGCCTAATCATGATGGGTTCCAACCATTACGGGTTCCAAGACACAAAATTCGACAAGAGCTGCAGGCCTGCAGCAGCACTTTTTTCGGGATGAAACTGCGTTGCGATGATGTTATCTCTCGCGACTGCACAGGTAAAGCGCTGGCCGTAATCGCTCTCGCCAAGAATCTCCTGGTGGTCCGAGGGTTCCGCATGAAAGCTGTGCACAAAATAAAACCATTCACCCTGCGGCACACCCCGAATGACGGGATGGTCCAACGCCCAACGCACTGAATTCCAGCCCATGTGCGGCACCTTCAGCGCACGGCCTTGAGAATCCGCGCAGCCGCGCTCGGCCGAAAACTTCACCACCTTGCCGTGCATCACACCAAGCCCAGGGGTGTCGCCTTCTTCGCTGTGGTCAAAGAGCATCTGCTCTCCGACACAGATACCAAAAAAAGGTTTCTTTCGACAAGCTTCAAGAATGGCCTCTTGGAGGCCCGAGCGCCTGAGGCTGGCCATGCAGTCGGGCATGGCGCCCTGGCCAGGAAAAACCACACGCTCTGCGGCACGGACCTGATCGGGATTGGCCACAATTTGAACGTCAAGCCCGGGCGCCACCTTGTGGAAGGCACGCAGCACGCTGCGCAGGTTTCCTGATCCGTAATCGATGATGGCAATCACATCAACATCCTTGTCACTTCAAAGGACCGGCAAGCGGGCCATGAACCCGACCGCCACTAGAGCGAGCCTTTGGTCGAAGGAATGGCGTCTTGTGCCAGGCGTGGGTCTGGTTCAACCGCCATACGCAGGGCGCGCGCGAAGGCTTTGAAAATGGTCTCGCACTGATGGTGAGCGTTTTCGCCCTTGAGGTTGTCGATGTGCAGGGTCACCAGCGCATGATTGACAAAGCCCTGAAAGAATTCGTGAATCAGATCGAGGTCAAATTGGCCCACCATGCCTCGCTTCCAGACCACGCCGAACTCAAGACCGGGACGGCCGGACAGGTCCACCACCACCCGAGAGAGGGCTTCGTCAAGAGGCACATAGGCATGGCCGTACCGACGCACGCCGCGCTTGTCACCCATCGCTTTGGCAAAGGCCTGGCCCAGGGTAATGCCAAGATCTTCCACCGTGTGGTGAGCGTCGATTTCGAGGTCGCCCTTGGCCTTCACCTGAAGATCGATCAGGCCATGGCGAGCGATCTGGTCCAGCATGTGGTCAAGAAAGGGAAGGCCTGAATCCAGGCTTCGTTCACCAGTGCCATCCAGGTTGATGGCCACGCGGATCTGGGTCTCGGCGGTTTCGCGACTGATTTCAGCGGTTCTCATGACGGCTCCTTTCTTGCAATGATACATTCGCGCCATGAGTGAATTCTGGAGTTCAGTTGTTGATGGCCTGACCCCCTACACCCCGGGCGAGCAGCCGAAAATCGAAGGGTTGATCAAACTCAACACCAACGAGAATCCCTATCCACCCTCCGACAAAGCCTTCGCGGCCATCCAGGCGACGACCCAGGAAAGCCTTCGGCTCTACCCCGACCCCGAATCAACGGGGCTTGGCCAGGCCATTGCCCGACACTGGCAGGTGCCAAGCAGTCATGTATTTGTGGGCAACGGATCGGACGAGGTGCTTGCCTTTGTCTTTCAGGGCCTGCTGGACGGTCGAAGGCCTGATGGCCAGGCAAACCGTGGGCCTCTGGTGTTTCCCGAGATCAGCTACAGCTTTTACCCAAGCTACTGCGCTCTTTACGGAATCGACTACAACACCCTTGCACTTGCCGACGATTTTTCACTGGATCTGAGCACCATCCCACAGAACGCTGGCGCCGCCATTTTCCCCAACCCGAATGCCCCCACGGGCCAAGCCGTGACCCGAGATGAAGTGGAGGCCTTGCTGAAATCGCGTCCTCATCTGATGGTGGTGGTCGACGAAGCCTATGTCGATTTCGGCGCCGAGTCCTGTGTTCCACTGACCCTTCGCTACCCGAATCTCTTGGTGACCCAATCACTGTCGAAGTCCCGGGCGCTGGCAGGAATTCGGGTGGGATTTGCCATTGGGCAGCCACATCTGCTGGATGCGCTGAATCGAATTAAAAACAGCTTTAACTCTTACCCCATTGATCGACTCGCTGGCGCCGCGGCCGCCGCCGCAATGGACGACCGAGAATGGTTTGAGACCAATCGCCAAAAGGTCATTGCCAGCCGAGGCGCCATGACGGCAGGCCTGGAGTCATTGGGGTTTGAGGTGGTGCCCTCGAAGGCGAACTTCGTGTTTGCACGCCACCCCGAACATGACGCTGCAGTGATCGCTCAGAAACTTCGCGAGGCGAAGATCATCGTGCGTCATTTCGCCAAGCCAAAGATTGATCAGTTTCTTCGCATCACCGTTGGAACCGATGATCAGATCGCCGCGCTGATGAAGGCGCTGCGAGACCTCTTGGCCAAGCCCTAAAAAGACCAACCGACTCGCGCCCTCAGCGGAGTTTTGTCTGAGTCTTACTTCAGCCTGAGTTCGGCGGCTCGTGCGTGGGCCGTGAGATGCTCGCCATGGGCAAGGGTTGAGGCCACACGGCCAAGCGACTGGGCGCCAGATTCGCTGATGTTGATCATGCTGGTGCGCTTTTGAAAGTCATAAACCCCCAAAGGCGATGAGAACCTGGCCGTGCGCATCGTTGGCAGGACATGGTTCGGCCCAGCACAGTAATCGCCAAGTGATTCCGAAGCATATCGACCCATGAAGATGGCGCCGGCGTGCCGGATTTTGTCGGCCCAGACTTCGGGCTGATCGGTGGAAACTTCGAGGTGTTCGGCCGCGATGGTGGATGCAATCTGGCAGGCCTCATCAAGATCACGCACATGAATGAGCGCGCCACGATTTTCCATCGAGGTTCGAATGACGGCGGCTCGGGGCATGTCCAGAATGAGGCGATCGATCGAAGCCTGCACGGCATCGATGTAGGCGGCGTCGGGTGTGAGAAGAATGGCCTGGGCCAGTTCGTCGTGCTCGGCCTGTGAGAAAAGATCCATCGCCACCCAGTCCGGCGGAGTTTTGCCGTCGCAGATCACCAGAATCTCTGAGGGGCCCGCAATCATGTCAATGCCCACCTGGCCAAAGACCTGACGCTTCGCTTCGGCCACATAGGCATTTCCTGGGCCCACAATCTTGTCGACGCCAGGAATGGTGGCCGTGCCGTAGGCAAGCGCGGCAACCGCCTGCGCTCCGCCGATCGTAAAGACACGATCCACACCCGCAATGGCCGCCGCCGCCAGAACCAGATGGTTGCGCACACCCTGGGGCGTGGGCACCACCATGATGACTTCGGTCACGCCGGCCACCTTGGCAGGAATGGCGTTCATCAGCACCGACGAAGGATAGGCCGCCTTACCGCCGGGCACATAAAGCCCTGCCCGGTCCAGCGCAGAGACGCGCTGGCCAAGCTGGTTGCCAAGGGAATCGGTGTGTGTCCATGACGACTGCTTTTGAAGCTCATGAAAAGTACGAATGCGTTGGGCGGCTTCTTCCAGGGCGTGGCGCTGCTCTGGCGAGAGCTGGTCAAGCGCGCGCATGAGTTCCGACTTGGGGATTTCAAGTTCGGCCACCGAACTGGCTTTCAGCTGATCGAATCGGGCGGTGGTCTCAAGCAAGGCCGCGTCACCACGGGCGCGAATGTCGGCCACGATGGCCTTCACCGTCTGCCCAATGGCCTCGTCTTGGGCCGCATCAAAACGCAAAAGCGTCGCGAGCCGCGATTGGAAGTCGGGCTGGGTTGAAGAAAGGCGGGTGACGCGAACGGGAGTCATTAGAGAAATTAGCGCAAAGGGTCTGTGAACAGGTGCATGGCCTATTTCTGACTGGCGGCCTTGGCAAAGGTTTCGACCAAGGGACGAAGAAGCTCGGGGCGTGTCTTCAGGGCGGCCTGATTCACAATCAGCCGAGCCGAGACGTCCGCAATTTTCTCAACCTCTTTCAGGCCATTGGCCTTCAAGGTACCGCCCGTCGAGACAAGATCCACAATGACATCGGCAAGCCCAACAAGTGGCGCAAGCTCCATGGAGCCATAGAGTTTAATCAGGTCCACATGGACCCCCTTGCGGGCAAAGTGGTCTCGCGCGGTTGATAGGTATTTGGTGGCCACTCGAATGCGCGCGCCGCGATGCACGAGGGCGTCATAGTTCAGGGCGTCGGGCACAGCCACACTCATGCGGCATCGTCCAATTCGAAGGTCCACAGGCTGAACCAGCCCTTCACTTCCTTGCTCAGAGAGCACGTCCCCACCAGCAATTCCCATGTCCGCTGCGCCGTACCGAACATAAGTTGGGACGTCACTGGCGCGAACAATCAGCAGACGAAGATCGGGGCGATTGGTCGAGAGAATCAGTTTGCGTGATGATTCCGGAGATTCTGTGGGGATGATCCCCACAGAGTTAAGGAGCGGAAGTGCTTCTTCAAAGATTCGTCCCTTCGACAGGGCAAAGGTCATCATGAGGTGGACTCCAGATTTTCAGCGCTTGAAGCAGCCGACGCGTCGCCACGAATGCGGGTGACACGTGCTCCAAGACCTTTTAACTTTTCTTCCATGCGATCGTAGCCACGATCGAGATGGTAGATGCGGTCAATTTCTGTTTCACCCTCGGCAACAAGACCCGCGATGACGAGCCCTGCCGAAGCACGAAGATCGGTGGCCATGACACGGGCACCCGAGAGCTTGCTGACCCCCTTGACCACGGCCGTGTGGCCGTCCACTTCGATATTCGCCCCAAGCCGGCGAAGCTCCTGCACGTGCATGAAACGATTTTCAAAAATAGTTTCAGTGATGATGCTTGTGCCCTCAGCCACCGCGGCCACCGCCATGAGCTGAGCCTGCATGTCCGTGGCCAGGCCCGGAAATGGCGCCGTGCGGAAGTTAAACGCCTTCGGGCGCTGCTGCGCCGTCACCTGAATGCCATTCGATGTTTCGCGCAGCCCAAGGCCCGCCTCTCTGAGTTTTTCGAGTGTGGCCGACATGGCGAGAGGCTCCGCATGGCGGACATGCACATCGCCCCCCGCAGCAGCGACCGCGCAGAGGAAGGTGCCTGCTTCAATGCGGTCGGCCATGACCGCATGTTCGGCGCCATGCAGGCGCTCGACACCGTGAACAACGATCCTGTCGGTGCCCACACCTTCAATGTGAGCGCCCATCGCGATCAGGCAGTTGGCCAAGTCAACCACTTCCGGCTCGCGGGCTGCGTTATCGATCACTGTGGTTCCCTCGGCGAGGGTTGCCGCCATCAGAAGGTTTTCAGTGCCCGTCACCGTGACCATATCGGTCACGATTCTTGCGCCCTTCAGGCGTTTAGCCTGTGCCTTGATGTAGCCATGCTCAATGCGAATGTCCGCACCCATCGCAGCAAGGCCTTTGATGTGCTGATCCACCGGCCGCTGGCCAATGGCGCAGCCGCCAGGAAGGCTGACCAAGGCCTC
>JBBAQV010000003.1:0-2674 GCA_040400125.1 Burkholderiaceae bacterium | reverse complement strand
GCGTTGGAGGACGCCCATTCCGAGGGCGTGAGTGTTTTCATCGACAAGGCATGGATTTCGGCCTTCATGCGGTCACCGAGTACGGCGTAAACCATCTGATGCCGGGCAATGAGCCGCTTGCCTTCGAAGGCCTCGCTGACGATCACAGCCTCAAAGTGATGGCCATCACCCTCCACCGAGAGGTGCTGACAGGCCAGCCCCTGGCCAATGTAATTTTGAATTGCTTGCGGAGTCACCATAGCGGCCATTGTAACCGTCTGGCCTTCGCGTGATTAGGTGACGGCCGCGGGGTTGGACTCGCGCAGCATGCGCAGAAACACGGTTTCAAGACTGTCTTCCGACTGAGTAAGCAGCTCTGATGTGGGGGCATCCGCCAAGACCCGGCCCGACTTCAAAAGAATGATTCGCCGACAGAGTGACTCGGCCTCTTCCAGGTAGTGGGTGGTAAGAATGACCGTGTGCCCCTGCTGGTTAAGCCCCTTGATGAAGGCCCAAAGGCTTTGCCGAAGTTCAACATCCACTCCGGCCGTGGGCTCATCCAGAACAATCACGGGTGGCTTATGCACCAGGGCCTGAGCCACCAAGACCCGACGTTTCATGCCACCCGACAATGCCCGCATATTCGCCTCAGCCTTGTCGGCCAAACCAAGGTGATGAAGAAGGGCATCAATCCAGTCGTCGTTTCGGGACAGCCCGAAATAACCCGACTGAATTCGCAGCGTTTCGCGAACCGTAAAAAATGGGTCAAACACCAGCTCCTGAGGCACTACACCCAGGCAACGCCTCGCGGCAACCGACTGTCGGGCAACATCAAAACCCATGATCGAAGCGGAGCCCGAAGTCGCTTGGACAAGCCCGGCAAGAATCTGGATCAATGTAGTCTTGCCCGCACCGTTGGGGCCCAACAGGCCGACGAAATCGCCCTGGCGCACCTGAAGGCTAACGTCGCTGAGTGCGTGCACCTGGCGATCGCGGGTTTGGTAAGTCTTGGAAACGGCGCTCACCTTAACGGCGTCGAGCTGTGAGGTCGTCATATCAAACTTGAGAGGATGAATTCGGGCGATTGGCCACGTCCCAGTCGAGAACATCAAGCAACGAGCTCAGCCTGGCGAGAGAAATCAGGTTGTCAGGGGCGCCAATAATCGAGATGGGCTGACCAAGCTGGTCACGAGCCTCGCGGTCAAGCTGAATCAATACGGCCAAGGCTGAGGTGTCGACCTCATGCAGCTGGCTTAAGTCGGCAAGAATTTTACGAGGTAAGGTCTGACGTTTTTCCCGCAAGACCAGCTGATGTCTGGCCAATTCCGCCGAAGCATTCGCGACCGTCAACGAGCCTTTGAAGCTCAGCCGCAGATCATGACTCATGGTGACTTCGACGCCTGCCTGCCGCCAGCATTCGCTGCCAATGTTCGATTCTTGTCTTGCAGCGATTTAATCAGGCCATCAATGCCGCTGGCCCCAACAACCTGCGTGAACTGGTTGCGGTAATGCTCAACCAGCCAAAGGCCGAGGATGTTGAGGTCGAAGATCTTCCAGCTGGCGCCCGACTTTTCGAGACGATAATCAAGCTGAATGGCTTCTTTACCCGGACGAAGCACCTGGGTTCGAACGATGACCTCATCATCGTCGGGCTTCGAGCGCATGGGTCGAATTTGAATGGTGGTGTCCGTCACCTGACGAACCGCGTCGGCATAGGTTAGAAGTAAGAGCCTGCGAAATTCGGTCATCAGCTGCTGCTGCTGATCGGGTGTGGCCTGGCGCCAATTGCGCCCCACTGCCAGCGCCGTCATGCGCTGAAAGTTCACGTAAGGCATGACCCGCTGATCCACCAGGGTGTTCAAACGCTCAATGCTTCCCGTTTGCAGGGAACGATCGGACCGAATTTGATCCAACACACCCTGGGTCACCGTACGAATGAGTTCGTCAGGAGCAGCCGTGGCCTGGGCAAACACAACACTGGACATCAGGCCCACGAGTAGGCCTGTCATCCAACGGTTCAAGAGACGAATAATGGTCATGGCTCAGTCTTCTTCATTGGAGATCGGTGGTGGATCACCATCGTAAACCTGGCTTCGCCGTCTTGCCAGGAATGCATCACGAAGCCCGCTGTATCGATCGAACGAGAGGGCGTCCAGCGTGCCTTCGGCACCCAAAAGCGTCTTGCGGCGGTCCAGCGCAATGAGGGTGAAGGCCGCGATGCGGCCATCGCCTGAGGGGATCACGCCATCCACCGGATCAAGGCGCATGTCCGCCACGGTGCCAAAACTGTCTCGAACCGTGCTTGGACCAAGAAGCGGCAGCATGAAATAAGGGCCGGGTCGGGCGCCCCAGACGGCCAGCGTCTGTCCGAAATCTTCCGAGGTCTTTGCAAACCCCATCTCGCTGGCGGGGTCTCCAAGGCCGGCAAAACCCAGAGTGGTGTTGAAGAGCACACGGGCAGCGGACTCGCCAGCCTCCGAGGGCTTGCCCTGCAAGAGATGATGAATCGAGGTGCTGACATCCGCGAGGTTGCCAAAAAAGTTTCGAACCAGAAGTTGGAATACCTCGGGTACATAGTCGCGATAGATTTCGGCCGCAGGCTTGATCAGGTTCCGATCCAGGGTGTCATTGAAGGTGTACACCGCACGGTTGTATCGCTCCCACGGGTCACGTTCGTCCTTCACGTGGCCGGCGG
>JBBAQV010000002.1:7545-57746 GCA_040400125.1 Burkholderiaceae bacterium | reverse complement strand
CCGAAGGCCAGCGAGCTCTCACGGTCGCTTTTTAGTTTCAAAGAACTCATGCTCGTGGGCTTTTTTCTCTCGATTGGTATGCAAGGGCTTCCCACGGCAACGATCCTTATGGTGTCCGCGCTGATTTGTTTGCTTCTTCCAATCAAGGCGTTTTTGTATTACCTGATTGTTTCAGCGTCGGGCCTGCGGTCGCGCACGTCGCTCTTGGTGTCTTTGAACTTGGCCAACTATTCCGAATTTGGCCTGGTGGTGGCGGCTTTGGGCGCAGCCCAGGGGTGGCTCTCGGTTGAGTGGCTATTAATCATGGCCATTTGCGTGAGCCTGAGCTTCGGTTTGGCAGCGCCCTTTAGCCTTCGCGCCGAAGCGATCTATCAGCGCTACAAACCCTGGTGGGATCGTTTTCAGTCGAAGAAGGTTCACCCTCGGGATCAGGTCATCGACACCGCGGATGCCCGAGTGTTGGTGATCGGTATGGGGCGTGTTGGAACGGGTGCCTATGACGATCTTGCACCAAGGTTTGAACATCGAGTTCTTGGCATTGAGCATGATGCCGAGCGGGTGGATATGTTGCGCGAATCTGGGCGCAAGGTGCTTCAGGGGGACGCCACAGACACCGATTTCTGGAACAAGCTCAAAGCCGGTCGGCATATTGAGATGATTGTTCTTGCCATGCCCAGTCACGGCAGCAATGTCTACGCCGCTCGCCAGATTCGCGCACTGGGTGTCCAGTGCGCGGTTGTGGCTGTTGCGAAGTTCCCCGAGGAGGTTGCCGAGCTTGAAGAGCTTCATGTTCCGGCATTCAACATGTATTCCGAGGCCGGGTCAGGTCTTGCACGACAAGCGGTGTCTGCCCACGAAGCGAAGAGAAGTTAAAAAAACGCCTGCTGGGAGAGGCCAGCAGGCGGGATGCTTTGATGGTGGGGCGGCTCTGTTAGTCAAAAATATCGCTCAGCCAAGACTTCTGTTTTTTGTAGTAGCCCTGACGTGGATCGCCGTAGCCACGGGGGTCCCCTCGGAACCCTGGTTGTTGCGGAGGGGCAGCCTGGTTCAGGGAAGCTGATTTTTCGATCAGCTTGTCGAGCTCGCCACGGTCAAGCCAGACGCCCCGGCAAGACGGGCAGTAGTCGATCTCGACGCCTTGACGCTCAGAGATTGCGAGCTGTTGATCCTTACACACTGGACATTGCATAGCATTCCTCGTGATTGATTGGGTTGAGATTCATAGACCGGGAACTCCATTCATGAGTTCCCGAAGGAACTCATTCCCCTTTGCGTTCCTCCCTGGGTTCTTTGGCTCCGAACGGGAAGGCCGTTTTGGACTGGCCCGCTTTCGCGGGTATGCGAAGCGACAGGGCCATCGTGATGGCCAGCGTCAACACGGTGAACCCAAGCGACCAGACGATGGGAATCTTGTAAATGTCAATGAGCAACATCTTGGTGCCGATAAAGACCAGCACAATGGCCAAGCCATAGGACAGCAGGTGGAACCGTTCGTGCATACCGGCCAAGACAAAGTACATGGCCCGCAAACCGAGAATGGCAAAGACGTTGGATGTGAGCACAATAAATGGGTCTGTGGTGATCGCAAAGATGGCGGGGATGGAATCGACAGCGAACACCACGTCAACGATACCGATCAGCAGAATGACCACAAAAAGAGGTGTGGCCATCTTGACGCCATTGACCACGGTGAAAAATTTCTCGCCGTCATAACTGGGCGAGATCTTCATCCTTCGCTTGACCCAGTTTAAGGCCGGGTTGTTGTCAAGATCGGGTTCTTGGCCAGCAGCCCACCACATCTTGACCCCAGTGAACACCAAAAAGGCACCAAACAGATACATGACCCAGTGGAACTGAGAAATCAGCCAGGCACCAATCAAAATCATGATGGCACGAAGGATCAGAGCGCCAAGAATTCCGATCATCAGCACGCGTTTCTGGAATTCGGCGGGTACCGCAAAATAAGTAAAGAGCATCAGGAATACGAAGATGTTGTCCACCGCCAGGGCTTTTTCAACGAGGTAGCCCGTGACGAATTCCAGCGCCTTGGCTTTGGCCAAAGCACGGGTGACTGGGTCATCGCCCGTTCCGCCCAGGTACCACCAGAGCCAGCCCACAAAGAGAAAGGAGACCGCGACCCAGATCAGCGACCAGATCGTTGCTTCGCGAATGCTTACCGAGTGAGCGCCCTGACGATTCAGGGCAAAGAAGTCGATCGCCAGAGCGACCAACACGAACACAACAAACAACGACCACAACATGGGGGTGCCGATGGAAATCATCGTGACGAGCCTCTCCGCCCAAACCGGCAAGCTTGGGTACAAGATCATTAGGGATTCCTCGCCAGTCTTGCTGCCCGGGTGTGGGGACACCCGATTCGCGGCACCGGACATGACGGCGGCCAGGCCGTTCATGCCGTCGTGACGGCACCGCAACACCAAACCATGAGGCCCGATGTCAGCTACTCCCTTTAAGAGGCAGCGCGATTGCACCAAAAATTCGCTGTTTCGTCAACCTCGCTGTTCAGCGTCCAGATTTTCGCGTCGACTCGGAAGTTTGGTAACTTCAACAGGACACGACCTAGCCAAGGAGCAGATCATGATCCAACATCTTGACCACCTGGTACTGACCACAGCCCATGAAACGGAATGCATCGATTTCTACACACGTGTGATGGGAATGACGCTGGAGACATTTGTCGGCGGCACGCCACCAGTCGAGCGAAAGGCATTCCGGTTCGGTAGTCAGAAAATCAACCTGCACATCCAGGGCAAGGAATTCGAGCCCAAGGCCCAAAAGCCCACGCCGGGCTCAGCGGATCTCTGCTTCATCTCGGATCGGCCACTGGAACGGGTGCAGGAACGACTGGCTGAGGAGGATTGGCCAGTGATTGAGGGGCCCGTCATGCGAACGGGAGCGGTGGGGAAGATTCGCTCAGTCTATGTGCGTGATCCTGATCAAAACCTGATCGAGATCAGCGAATACCTCGCCACATAACCGTGGATCCGAGCAGAGGCGATAAACTCTCGCCAACAGCTTCTGCGATCGATTTTCCCAAGGCATTCCTATGGCATCTGTTCGTACCCGTTTTGCGCCAAGCCCCACCGGCTATCTTCATGTCGGCGGTGCGCGCACAGCCCTCTATTGCTGGGCCTTTGCCAGGCATCACGGCGGAGAGTTCATTCTTCGAATCGAAGACACGGATCTCGAGCGATCCACCCCCGAGGCGGTCCAAGCCATTCTTGATGGAATGCAATGGCTTGGTTTGACCCCGGACGAGGGCCCGTTTTATCAAATGCAGCGCATGGATCGGTATCGGGAAGTCATAGCCCAGATGCTTGCGGCGGGCACGGCCTACTTCTGCTACGCCACGCCCGCTGAACTTGAGCAGATGCGCGAAGCCCAGCGTGCCCAAGGCAAAAAGCCCCGCTATGACGGGCGCTGGCGCCCCGAGGTTGCCCAGGCGGCAGGCCGAACACCACCCGATGGCGTCAAGCCTGTGGTTCGTTTCCGAAACCCAGAAGCTGGCTTGGTGGCATGGGATGACGGCGTGAAAGGCCGCATTGCCATTTCCAACGAGGAACTTGACGACCTGATTATTGCCCGCGGAGACGGCACACCCACCTACAACTTCTGTGTGGTGGTGGATGACATGGATATGAAAATTAGCCATGTCATTCGTGGCGATGACCATATCAACAACACCCCTCGCCAGATCAATATTATGAAGGCGCTGGGTGCTGAAGTGCCGCATTACGCCCACCTTCCCATGATTCACGGGCCGGACGGTGAAAAGCTCTCGAAGCGTCATGGCGCCGTGTCGGTCATGCAGTATGACGACGACGGCTACCTTCCCGAAGCCTTGCTGAATTACCTTGCCCGGCTTGGCTGGAGCCATGGCGACGATGAGATCTTTTCGCTCAAGCAGCTCACGGAATGGTTCAGGCTTGAGCATTGCAGCAAGTCTGCCGCTCAGTTCGACTTCGAAAAGCTGAAGTGGCTCAACAACCATTACCTTCGACAGCTTACGGGCGAAGCGCTTGCCGGCCGCATTGCCGAGCGCATCCGGGCCGAGGGCCTCAACCTTGAATTAGGGCCGTCTCTGGCTCAGGTCTGCGAGCTTTTGAAAGACCGAGCCAGCACACTCAATGAGCTTGCCGAAGAGGTGGCGATGTTTTACGCCGAACCGGCCGCGAATTCCGAGGCTATTGCCGAAAAGATGCAGCCGGAAGTGGTCGCTGGGCTGAGGAATTTCCTTGAGTCCGCTCCGGCAGCATGGCAGCCAGCAGAACTGTCAGCCGCGCTCAAGGCGTCGCTTGCTTCCGCGGGGCTGAAGATGCCCCAGCTGGCCATGCCTCTTCGACTGATTCTGATGGGGCGCACGGACACACCGTCCATTGACAAGGTGATGGCCGTGCTCGGCGAGGCCTGTGTTCGCCGCCGTATTGAGGCCACGCTTTCCGCTTACGGGCCTTGAAACCGGTAAACTTGGGTCATGTCAGGAAATTCGTTTGGCCATCTTTTTACCGTCACCTCGTTTGGGGAATCCCACGGGCCGGCCATTGGCTGCGTGGTCGACGGCTGCCCGCCGGGGCTCGCGCTTGCCGAATCGGATATTCAGCCTGAGCTTGATCGACGTCGTCCGGGAACCTCCCGACATGTCACCCAGCGACAAGAGCCCGACACGGTAGAAATTCTTTCAGGCGTCTTTGAAGGGCGAACCACCGGCGCGCCAATCGCTTTGTTAATTCGCAACCAAGACCAGCGAAGCAAGGATTACGGCAACATCAAGGACACCTTTCGCCCGGGTCACGCGGATTACACCTACTGGCATAAATACGGCATTCGCGACTATCGCGGTGGGGGTCGATCATCAGCACGTGAAACTGCGGTTCGCGTAGCGGCCGCGGCCATTGCTAAGAAGTGGCTGCGTGAAAAGTTCAATGTTCAGGTGATGGGCTATATGGCTCAGCTTGGCGAACATGTGATTAGTTTTGAAAACGCGCAGCACATTCATAACAATCCATTTTTTGCCGCCAACGAATCTCAGATCAGTACCCTCGAGGCCTACATGGACTCCTTGCGCAAAGCAGGGGATTCCTGCGGTGCACGAATCAATGTCATTGCCACCAATGTTCCGGTTGGCTGGGGCGAGCCCGTCTTCGACAGGCTTGATGCCGACATTGCCTTCGCCATGATGGGCATCAATGCCGTGAAGGCGGTAGAAATTGGGGCGGGTTTCGCAAGCGTGACCCAGCTTGGCTCGGAGCACGGAGACGAACTCACCCCAGAGGGTTTTGTGACCAATCATGCAGGTGGTGTGCTTGGCGGGATTTCAACAGGCCAGCCCATTACGGTGTCGATCGCCATCAAGCCCACCTCAAGCATTCGGACGCCGCGCCGCTCCATTGATCTTCAGGGCGAGCCAACCGTGGTCGAGACCCATGGTCGTCATGACCCTTGCGTGGGAATTCGCGCAACGCCGATCGCAGAGGCCATGCTGGCCTTGGTTCTCATGGATCATGCCCTGCGTCATCGCGCCCAGAACGCCGATGTTGTGGTGGCCACCCCGGTGATTCCGGGCGCACTTGGCTCTTAAAAGCTTCGCCTGCTTTGAGAAGCCTTTTTGGGCGCAATCACCGTTCAATTTGAATCATTCATCTTGATGGCTTGGTAAGTGAAGGCCACCACGCGTCTCTCCTCATTCTTTGCGGCCTACTTCGCCTATGTTGGCCTTTTCGCGCCTTACCTTTCGTTGTGGCTAAGTGGTCGCGGCTTTAGTCCTGCAGAAATTGGAATTCTGATCTCGCCGATGCAATGGGCCCGCGTGGTGGGCCCACCCGCCTGGGGCTGGATGGCCGACCATGTCCGCGGCTCCAGTGGTGTGGCAAGACTGGTTCAGGTGTCGGCACTGCTTGCACTGCTGACCAGTCTTTTGCTCTGGGTGGAGTGGTCGTTTTGGCCGCTCTTCATGGTGCTTTGTCTCATGAGTTTTTTCTTAAGCGGACAGGTGCCCATCACCGAATCGTTGGCCATGCAGGCCAGTCACGGAAGTCTGAAAACCTATGGACGTATGCGTGTCTGGGGGTCCCTTGGGTTTATTGTCGCGGTGACCTTGGCGGGGCCCTGGTTTGATCGCGTTGGCATTGAATGGCTTCCCGTGACCCTGATGGCCATGTTGGTGCTGGTCTTGCTGGTCACCCTGCAGCTGCCCAGCCGTGAGGTTCACGACCTCTCGCCAAAGCCGGCGTTGATTCGTGACATCTTGAAAGACGGCAAGGTCCAGCGATTCCTTGCGGCCTCATTTCTGATGCTCTTGGCGCATGCGCCGCTTTACACCATTTTTTCGCTCTGGCTTTTTGAAAATGGGTTTAGTCGAACCGAGATTGGTCTTCTCTGGGCCCTTGGTGTGGTGGCCGAGATCGTGATGTTCCAATTTCAGCATCGACTGTTCGATCGTTTTTCAGTGGGGGCCTGTTGGGTTGCCTCATACGGGATCACCGCCATTCGCTTTCTGATGATTGCGTTCTCGGGCGGCTCGCTCTGGGTGATCATCCTGGCCCAGCTCATGCATGCGGTCACCTTCGGTGTGCATCACAGCGCCTCGATGTCCCTGATTCGACAGTGGTTCCCCCAGCAGGCTCAGGCCCGGGGGCAGGCGCTCTACACCATGGCTTCGTATGGTCTGGGTGGTTCTCTCGGCGGGATTGCAGCGGGCTGGCTCTGGGAGGCCGTCTCACCCGAATTCAGCTTCGTGATGGGGGCTGCCGCCGCCATGGTCGGTGTGCTTGTGGCGGTGGCAGGTATACGGCTTGCACAGAGGGAAACCTCGCCCTTGTAATCAAGCCCTCCCGGGGCTCATTCGGTTCTCAAGCGGGCATAATTAGGGGTTCTGCAACATCGAGACCCAACTAAAAAGAGGAAATCTGTCATGGCTGGACGTACGCTTTACGACAAACTCTGGGACGAGCATGTGGTGCATCAGGAAGCTGATGGCACGGCGCTCATCTACATCGATCGTCATCTGGTTCACGAGGTCACCAGCCCTCAGGCTTTTGAAGGCCTCGAGATGGCCGGTCGCCCCCTGTGGCGCAATTCGGCGAACCTTGCGGTGGTCGATCACAACGTTCCCACGACCGATCGTTCGGTGGGGATCAGCGATCCCACCTCTCGCCTGCAGGTCGAGACCCTTGACCTCAATGCCAAAAAATTCAATTTGACCTATTTCAACCTGAAAGATCGCCGTCAGGGCATCGTTCACGTGATTGGCCCTGAGCAAGGCGCCACGCTTCCCGGGATGACCGTGGTCTGTGGTGACTCCCACACCAGCACCCATGGCGCGTTTGCTTGTCTAGCCATGGGCATCGGCACCTCGGAAGTCGAACATGTCTTGGCCACCCAATGCCTGATTTTGAAAAAAGCCAAACGTCTTTTGGTCAAAATTGAGGGAACCCTTGCACCGGGTGTGACGGGGAAGGACGTCGTACTTGCTGTGATTGGCAAGATCGGCACCGCCGGCGGCACGGGTCATGCCATTGAGTTTGGTGGCAGTGCCATTCGAAGCTTGTCCATGGAAGGTCGAATGACGGTCTGCAACATGGCGATTGAGGCTGGCGCACGCGCGGGCATGATCGCCGTGGACGACAAGACCATTGAATACTTCAAGAACCGCCCCCTGTCGCCCAAGGGAGCCGACTGGGACAAGGCGGTGGCCTATTGGAAAACCTTGCACTCAGACGCTGACGCGACCTTCGACAAGGTGGTGGAAATCGCCGCGGAATCCATCGAGCCTCAGGTGACCTGGGGAACATCGCCCGAGATGGTCCTGGCCGTTGGCGGTCAGGTTCCAGATCCCGCGCGTGAGTCAGACCCAACCCGACGCGAAGGCATGGAACGCGCGCTGGCCTACATGGATTTGAAGCCCAACACACCGCTCACGGCCATTCATGTCGACAAAGTCTTCATTGGTTCATGCACCAATTCGCGAATTGAAGATCTGCGCTCGGCGGCATCGGTGATCAAGGGGCGATCGAAGGCGCCCAATGTCAAGCTGGCCCTGGTGGTTCCGGGCTCCGGTTTGGTCAAGGCTCAGGCTGAGCAAGAAGGGCTCGACAAGATTTTCAAAGAGGCTGGATTCGAATGGCGTGAGCCCGGCTGTTCGATGTGCCTGGCCATGAATGCGGACCGGCTCGAGCCGGGTGAGCGCAGCGCATCCACCTCCAACCGAAATTTTGAAGGACGGCAAGGCACGGGTGGGCGAACCCATCTGGTGTCGCCGGCCATGGCTGCGGCAGCAGCGATTGCCGGACATTTTGTCGATGTCCGTCATTTTTAAGGGAACCTCTATGAAACCGCTTCAACAACATCAAGGCCTTGTGGCTCCCATGGACCGCGCGAACGTGGACACGGACGCCATCATCCCCAAACAGTTTCTGAAGTCCATCAAGCGCAGCGGCTTTGGCCCTTATCTCTTTGATCGTTGGCGCTACGAAGATGAAGGTGAACCAGGAATGGACTGCAGCAAGCGTCCATTGCGCAAGGATTTCGTTCTGAATCAGGCGCGTTATCAGGGCGCAAGCATCTTGCTGGCCCGACAGAACTTTGGCTGCGGATCAAGCCGTGAGCATGCCCCCTGGGCCCTCGAGGATTTCGGCTTTCGGGTACTGATCGCCCCTTCCTTTGCGGATATCTTTTTCAACAACTGCTTTAAAAACGGCGTGTTGCCCATTCGACTCTCTGAGGCGCAGGTGGATGACCTCTTTAAGCGAGCTGAGGCCGAAGAGGGTTTCCGCTTAACCATTGATCTTCAGGCTCAAACCATCGCCACGGTGGATGGGTCGTTGGTTATTCCTTTCGATGTCGAGCCCTTCCGTAAACACTGCCTGATGAATGGCCTCGATGACATTGGCCTAACTTTGCAGCACGCCGAAAAAATTAAGGCCTACGAAACTAAGCGTCTTGCCGAGAAGCCTTGGCTTGGCACTGACATGCACGCGGCGATGGGGCAGTGATGGCGAAACACCTCAAGATTGCCCTTCTTGCCGGTGACGGCATTGGCCCGGAAATTACCGAACAGGCGGTGCGCGTTCTGAATCGGCTGGCCGAACAAGGCCACTTCAGCATGTCACTAGAAGCTGCGCCCGTGGGCGGCGCAGGTTTTCGTGCAAGTGGCCATCCCTTGCCTGCGGCCACGCTTCAGCTGGCCAAAGACAGCGAGGCCATCCTCTTTGGTGCGGTGGGCGACTTCAGCCTGGATCACCTGGCCCGAGAGCTTCGGCCCGAGCAGGCGATTCTGGGGCTTCGAAAAGAGCTTGAGCTCTTTGCCAACCTTCGCCCGGCAATGATCTATCCCGAGCTCGCTGCCGCCTCAACATTGAAGCCCGAAGTGGTGTCCGGAATGGACATCATGATCATTCGAGAGCTCACGGGAGATATTTATTTTGGCAAGCCCCGAGGCATTCGCGTGCTCGAGAACGGTGAACGCGAGGGCTTTGACACCATGGTCTATCGCGAAAGCGAGATCGTCCGCATTGCCCATGTCGCATTTCAGGCGGCTCGCAAGCGCGGCAAAAAGCTCTGCTCGGTGGATAAGGCCAATGTCCTCGAGACCACCCAGCTCTGGCGAGAGGTCATGATCGAGATCGCCAAGCAGTACCCCGACATTGAGCTTAGCCACATGTATGTGGACAACGCGGCCATGCAGCTTTTGAAAAATCCGAAGCAGTTTGATGTGATGGTGACGGGCAATATGTTTGGCGACATCCTCTCGGACGAAGCCTCCATGCTCACAGGTTCGATTGGCATGCTGCCCTCAGCCTCGCTGGACGCCAAGAACAAGGGTCTTTACGAGCCCATCCACGGGTCGGCGCCTGATATTGCCGGCAGAAATCTGGCCAATCCTTTGGCCACGATTCTCTCGGCCGCCATGATGCTTCGTTACACCTTTGACCTTGTCGAGGCGGCCGACGCGATTGATGCAGCAGTTCGGCGCACCTTGGCTTGCGGCTTTGCCACCGGCGATATTGATCGCCCTGGGGCGCAGCGCGTGGGTACAAAAGAAATGGGCGATGCGGTGCTCGCCTCCATGCAATAGAACGATCAAGAGGGTAATTCCATGAAACGAGTGGGTCTGGTGGGATGGCGCGGCATGGTGGGTTCGGTGCTCATGCAGCGCATGCAGGAAGAAAATGATTTCTCCTTGATTGAGCCGGTTTTTTTTAGCACCTCAAATGCCGGGGGCGCGGCACCATCGTTTGCCAAGTCATCCAGTGTGTTGCAGTCCGCAACAGACATTGACGCGCTCAAGGCCATGGACATCGTGATCACCTGTCAAGGCGGCGACTACACCAAGGAGGTCTTTCCCAAGCTTCGCGCTTCAGGGTGGAAGGGCCACTGGATTGATGCCGCCTCGGCGCTTCGGATGGACAGCGATGCCGTGATTATTCTTGACCCGGTGAACCGTGACGTCATCGACCGTGCTTTGGCGGCGGGTGGCAAGAACTGGATCGGCGGCAACTGCACCGTGAGCCTGATGTTGATGGCCATGGGCGGATTGTTTAAGGCAGGCCTCGTGGAATGGGTAAGCGCCATGACCTATCAGGCAGCATCCGGCGCCGGTGCGCAGAACATGCGCGAGCTTCTGTCTCAGATGGGTAGTCTGCATGCCCTCGTGCAGGAAGAGCTTGCGAATTCTTCCTCGGCTATTCTGGATATCGATCGCAAAATTAGTGATGCACTTCGCCATGGCAAGCTTCCCGTGGAAAACTTCCGCGGCGTGCCCTTGGCGGGCAGTCTTATTCCCTGGATTGACGTTCCTGTCGCTGAAGGTCAGAGCAAAGAGGAATGGAAAGGCGGCGCCGAGTGCAACAAGATTCTTGGCAAGCCGGCCTTCCGTTCTCCGGGTTCCATTCCAATTGACGGGCTCTGCGTCCGAATCGGAGCGATGCGCTGCCATTCACAGGCGCTGACCGTCAAGCTAACGAAGGACGTGCCTTTGGACGAGATTCACGCCATGCTGGCCTCGGCCAACGACTGGGTTCGTGTCATTCCCAATGAGCGTGAGCGCTCGGAGCGTGAACTGACGCCAGCGGCCGTGAGCGGACAGATGACCATCCCCGTGGGCAGGCTTCACAAGATGGCGATGGGCCCGCAATATCTTGCGGCGTTCACGGTTGGCGATCAGCTGCTTTGGGGTGCGGCCGAACCTCTGCGCCGAATGCTTCGTATTCTTCTTGAGAAGTAATTGCGGCTCGCACTGGGCATTGAATACGACGGCACCGATTGGTTAGGCTGGCAGACCCAGCCGAATCGGCGCACCGTTCAAGACCAGCTTGAGCAGGCGATTTCACAGTTCACGGAAACCCACCACGCGACCCATTGCGCCGGACGAACGGATGCGGGGGTCCATGCCACAGGGCAGGTGGTTCATTTCGACACCACGATTGACCGCCCAGCCTGGAGCTGGGTTCGGGGTCTCAATGCCTTCTTGCCGAATTCCATCGCTGTTCAGTGGGCAACCCCAGTGGCCGATGATTTTCATGCGCGGTTTTCCGCAACCTCACGCCACTATGTCTACCGCATCTGGAATAGCCCCGTACGCTCACCCTTGATGCATCGCCAGACCAGCTGGTTTTACCGGCCCCTTGACGCTGAACGAATGCAGCGTGCTGCCCAGAGCCTTCTGGGTGAGCATGACTTCAGTGCCTTTCGATCCTCAGAGTGTCAGGCGAACTCTCCCGTTCGACACCTGACTAAGTTTGAGGTCTCGCGGGACGGCCCCATGATCGTCTGCCGCCTAAGTGCCAATGCCTTTTTGCACCATATGGTTCGTAACCTGGTGGGCACCTTGGTCGAAATTGGTCGCGGGGCCGCAGCCATTGAGTGGGCGAGGGAGCTTCTGGATGGCCGAGATCGAACCCTGGCGGCACGAACATTTCCTGCCAGTGGCCTGTGCCTGGAAAGAGTCGAGTACGATTCTCAACTGATATGCGTACCCGAATTAAAATTTGCGGACTAACCCGAGAGCAAGACGTGGACGCCTGTATTGAGGCGGGCGTCGATGCGGTGGGTTTTGTTTTTTATGCCCAAAGCCCGCGGGCAGTTTCGCCTGCGAAGGCTCGTGAACTGATTCGGCGACTTCCCGCCTGGATGTCCGCGGTGGGTCTTTTTGTGAACGCGGGTCGAGACGACACCCTGCGTATTGCCGATCAGGCCGGTATTTCTCATATTCAGCTTCATGGCGACGAGTCCGCCGCCGATTGTCACGGCTTTGATCGGCCGCTGATTAAAGCCATTCGTGTTCGGCCCACGCCGAACCCTGAAAGCTTTGGCCAAGAACTTGACCGTGTTCGCGCCATCCTTCGGGAGATCTCAGGAATGGCATCCCCGCTCTTTGATGCCGACAGCCCAGCCTTTGGGGGTAATGGCCAGGCCTTTGACTGGGCCTTACTCAAGGCCCTATCAGACCCGTCCGCCATGAATTCCCTGGGTCAGAACCCTACCTGGGTCTTGTCCGGGGGGCTAGAATCGGGGTCTGTTGGGAAGGCTGTCGCTGATCTGGCCCCGCCATGTGTGGATGTCAGCAGTGGCGTGGAACTGAGGCAAAACGGCGAACTCTGCCGCGGTCTGAAGGACGCCTCCCGCATTCGGGATTTTGTCGCCGCCGTCGTGGCGGCGGGTCAACCCAGCGATTGATTTGTGAATTCGAGGCAACGATGAAACACAACGAGCTACCGAAGGTCATTCCTGAGACGGGGCCGTACCACTACCCAGACGCCAAAGGGCATTTTGGTCCCTATGGCGGCAGTTTCGTTTCCGAAACCCTGACCCATGCCCTGAATGAATTGCGTGATGCCTATGCGCATTACCAAAATGACCCGGAATTTCTGGAAGAGTTTCATCGTGAACTCAAGCATTTCGTTGGCCGGCCAAGCCCCGTCTATCACGCCAAGCGTTGGTCGGATCAGCTTGGTGGCGCACAGATTTATTTCAAACGCGAAGACCTGAACCACACGGGTGCCCACAAGGTGAACAACACGATTGGTCAGGCGCTTCTGGCCAAACGCATGGGCAAGCCTCGAGTCATCGCCGAGACCGGCGCAGGCCAGCATGGTGTGGCTTCGGCCACCGTGGCGGCCCGATTCGGCATGGAGTGCGTGGTCTACATGGGGTCGACAGACGTTGCCCGCCAAGCCGCCAACGTGTATCGGATGAAGCTTCTTGGTGCCAAGGTGGTGCCTGTGGAAAGCGGCTCCAAGACATTGAAAGACGCGCTCAATGAAGCCATGCGCGACTGGGTCACCAACATTGACAACACCTATTACATCATCGGTACGGTGGCGGGGCCTCACCCTTACCCCATGATGGTTCGTGATTTTAATTCTGTGGTGGGCAAAGAGTGCCTCTGGCAGATGCCCGAAATGGTGGGGCGACAGCCCGACATGATCCTGGCCTGCGTGGGCGGTGGCAGCAATGCCATGGGAATTTTCTATGACTACCTCAATGTGCCGGGCGTGAAGCTTGTGGGCGTCGAGGCCGGAGGCGAGGGTGTGGACACCCCGCGTCATGCGGCCACGCTCTCCGCAGGAACGCCGGGCATTCTTCATGGCAACCGTACCTACCTGATGCAAGATGCCGATGGCCAGATTATTGAAACCCATTCCGTGTCCGCGGGGCTTGATTACCCGGGTGTCGGCCCCGAGCACTCCTGGCTTAAAGATTCGGGTAGGGCCGAATATGTCGCCATCACTGATCAGGAAAGCCTTGATGCTTTTCATACCTGCTGTCGAATTGAAGGCATTATTCCTGCGCTTGAGACCAGCCATGCGCTGGCTTACGCAGCAAAAATTGCGCCCACCATGCCCAAGGACAAAATTATTCTTGTGAACCTCTCGGGTCGTGGCGATAAAGACATGCATACGGTCGCCGAAAAAAGCGGCCTTCATCTTTGATGGTTTGAGTTCAACGTGTCGAGACTTCAAGCCACCTTTGCCGCGCTTCAATTCCAGGGTCGAACCGGGCTGATTCCTTACGTGACGGCCGGTGACCCCGACCGGGAGACCGTGGTGGAGCTCTTGCACGCCATGGTTCAAAGTGGCGCTGATGTGATTGAACTCGGTGTTCCTTTTTCTGACCCAATGGCCGACGGACCAGTCATCCAACGGGCCAGTGAACGCGCGCTAGCCAAGCACGTCAGTCTTCAGAACTGTCTTGACTGGGTGGCGGAATTCCGACGCTCCAACAACACCACGCCAATCGTGTTGATGGGATACGCCAACCCGGTGGAGCGATTTGGTCTTCAAGCATTTGTTCTGGCTGCAAAGCAGGCCGGGGTTGATGGCACCATCATTGTGGATTACCCCCCCGAGGAATGCGAAGAGTTCAGCCAGGCCCTGCGCGCTGCCGACATGGACCCCATTTTTCTATTGGCGCCGACCTCGACCGATTCCCGAATGCAAGATGTTGCTCGACTGGGTTCGGGCTACCTTTATTACGTTTCTCTTCGTGGCGTGACGGGCGCGGGCAATATTGATCTTTCATCCGTGTCGGAGCGTGTCGCGTTGATTCGACAATTCACCAGCATGCCCATCGGCGTTGGTTTTGGAATCAGTGATGCATCGTCGGCTACCGCCGTGGCGTCCGCCGCCGATGCCGTGGTGATTGGCAGCGCTCTGATTCGAATCATGGAAGATGCCCAACAACGGCAAATGAATCCTGTGGCTGAGGCCAGCACCTTTCTTGCGGGAATCCGCCAGGCGCTTGATGCCATGCCCACCAAATCTAATCAGGAGGCCGCATGAGCTGGCTCGACAAAATTCTCCCGCCAAAAATTCAGCGCACCGAAGCACCCCGTCGAAGTGTTCCAGAAGGTCTCTGGGTCAAGTGCCCAGCGTGTGAGTCGGTCTTGTACCGAACGGACCTTGAAAGTAATCAGCAGGTCTGTCCCAAGTGTTCCCACCACCTTCGCATTCGTGCCCGTGATCGCCTGAATCTTTTGCTCGACCCCGAGGGTCGGTTCGAGATTGGCCAAGAAGTTCTTCCTGTTGACAGCCTCAAATTTAAAGACAGTCGTAAATACCCCGATCGTCTTTCCGAGGCGATGGAGCAGACCGGCGAGACCGACGCCCTGATTGCCTTGGGCGGCTCCATTCAGTCGGTGCCGGTGATCGTGGCCTGTTTTGAATTCGAATTCATGGGCGGCTCGATGGGGTCGGTGGTGGGCGAACGATTTGTTCGAGCCGCCGAAATGGCTTTGGAAACCAAGGTTCCTTTCATTAGCATCACCGCGAGTGGCGGTGCACGCATGCAGGAAGGCCTCTTGTCGCTGATGCAGATGGCGCGCACCACCGCGGTGTTGCAGCGACTCTCCGAAGCGAAGCTTCCCTACATTTCCATTCTGACCGACCCCACCATGGGTGGCGTCTCGGCAAGCTTTGCCTTCCTTGGGGATGTGGTGATTGCCGAGCCCAAGGCGCTTGTCGGATTCGCTGGGCCCCGTGTGATCGAACAGACCGTTCGCGAAAAATTACCTCCGGGCTTTCAGCGGGCCGAGTTCCTGATGGAAAAAGGCGCGGTGGACCGCATCGTGGACCGCCGAGAAATGCGACAAGAGATCTCTGCATTGCTCTCTCTGCTGCTTCGCCGGCCAGCGGCGCAGGCGGCGGCTTAAGAAGTTTAAGAACCCTTTTTCAACCTCTTTGAACCAGCGTCAAACCGCCATTGACCCTCACCGACTGGCTTGATCGCATTTCCCGTCAGCACCCCAAGGCGATCGATCTTGGGCTTGAGCGGGTGGTGGCCGTGGCATCCGCCATGGGTTTCCAAAGCTCCGCTGACGGAATTCAGTTGCCCGCAGTCACGGTGGTGGTGGGCGGAACCAATGGAAAAGGATCCACCTGCGCACTGATTGAATCCATCGCGCTTCAGTCTGGTTTTCGAGTGGCCACCTACACCTCGCCACATCTCATCCAGTTCAATGAGCGGCTCCGCTTAAACGGTGAGATGGTCTGCGACGCCGCGCTGATTGAATCCTTTGAGCGCGTGGAGCAGGCGCGGGCAGCGGCCCAGCAGTCACTGACTTATTTTGAATTCACCACGCTTGCCGTGTTGGATTGCATTCGGCAAACCCCGGTGGATCTTGCGGTGCTCGAAATTGGCCTTGGCGGTCGACTCGATGCGGTCAATGTGGTGGATCCCGACTGCTCGATTCTGGTGTCGGTTGATCTTGATCACCAGCAGTTTCTGGGTGACACCCGAGAAAAAATTGGCTGGGAGAAGGCTCACATTGCGCGCGCGAATAAACCTTTCATCTGCGCTGACCCCGAGCCGCCGAAGAGTGTGCTGGATTACGTCTCTGAACTCGGCGCGGATCTCTGGCGATTCGGTGTCGATTACAACTTTCAGGGAGACCGTCAGCAGTGGAGCTGGGCTGGTCGAGGACAGCGACGCAATGCGATGGCCTACCCAGCACTTCGTGGAGCCAATCAGCTTCTGAACGCGTCGGCGGCACTGGCCTGTTTTGCAAGCCTTCGCGACAAACTTCCCGTCACCCAAGGCGCCGTTCGCCAGGGTCTGGCTTTGGTTGATCTTCCCGGTCGTTTCCAGGTGCTTCCAGGCCAGCCTGCGGTGGTGCTTGATGTTGCCCACAACCCCCATGCGGCCTCGGTGCTTGCAGTGAATCTTGATCAGATGGGATTTTTTCCAAACACCATCGCGGTCACAGGAATGCTGGCGGACAAAGACGCCGCTGAAATCATTCGTCGCATGGGTGATCGAGTGGATCACTGGCTCACAGTCAGTCTTGGGGGGGCTGATGCCCATGGTCGTGAACGCGATGCCCAATCACTGGCTGCGATCATTCGCGAACTGCATCCCAACGCGACGATTGAGTGTTTTGAAACCCCCGAGGCAGGCTACGAGCGGGCAAGAGAGCTGGCAGAGGCGAATGATAGAATCGTGGTGTTCGGATCGTTCCTCACCGTAGCCTCCATCATGCCTTTGCGCCATGCCCGCTGACAGCGAATCGCATTCCTCATCACGAGAACATTCGGCGGCTGATCCTATGTCCGACCACAAGCGTCGGGCCCGTTGGCGTCTCTTGGGCGCGATCCTTCTTACCGGCTCTGTCGCCGCCGTGGCTCCCTTTCTGTTGGAGGAAGAAGCCAGGCCTCTTGCCCGTGACCTGATCGTTGAAATGCCCACGATAAAAATGCCTGTACTGGCGCCCGTATCGGAACCTGCAGAGTCCTCGACAGCATCCACGGTTACCCCGGCCGAACCCGCCAGCGCAGCCGGCGCCCAACAGGCTCCGACCACGCCAGATCCTGCACCCAACGCCAATTCCAAAGCACCGGCCACCCCCTCGATCGAACCGCCCAAGTCGGCAGCACCATCGAGCCCGAAAAAGGATGCCAAAGCCAAAGGGCCTTCAATCCTTGTCCAGGTGGGTGCCTACGGCAGCCGTCAGGCGGCAGTCACCGTGCAAAAACGCCTTGAATCGGCGGGGCATCGCTCCAGCCTTGAGGCCATTAAAACCTCATCCGGCCAGGATCGATTCCGTGTGCGAGTGGGCCCGTTTGAGTCTCGAGAATCGGCCACCGAATTTCGTGACCGTGCCAAGAGCCAGGGCTATGATGCGGTTTTGGTCACCGTGAAATGAGCCCGAATCAATGAATGATCTCACCTGGATCGACATGGTGGCCATCGCCGTGGTGCTGGCCTCGGTGGTGTTGTCCTTGGTGCGCGGGCTTGTTAAAGAAATTGCATCGCTTGCCGTTTGGGTGTTGGCGTTTGTCGGGGCCAGTCGGCTTGCCCACTATGTGGCGGAACTCATGCCCGACTGGCTGAGCCCGCCTTTGCAGCACACGGCGGGCTTTATCCTGATCTTGATTCTGATTCTTGTGGTGGGCAAGCTCATCACCATGGCCTTGAAGGAATTGGTGAGCGCATCGGGCATGGGCACCCTTGACCGAATGCTTGGAACCGGTTTTGGTCTTGCGCGGGGTGGGCTCATCGTGATTGTGTTGGCGATTCTGGCCTCGATGACCTCGCTTCCTCAAGACGAGGCCTGGCAGAAGGCCCAGACCCGTAGTTTTCTTGAACTTGGCATTCGTACGGCAGCCCCATGGCTTCCGCAGACCGTGGGCGATCGTGTGCGCCTCCCGACATCAAGTTTCTGGCAAGGAGTGGGTTTATGTGTGGTGTGATTGGAATCGTCGGGCACTCGGCCGTGAATCAGCTGCTCTATGACGGCCTTTTGCTCTTGCAGCATCGGGGTCAGGACGCTGCGGGCATTGCCACCGCGCAAGGCAAACGCATTCATGTTCATCGCGGCAATGGTCTGGTTAGAGATGTCTTTCGAACCCGCAACATGCGTAACCTGCAGGGCCAGATGGGCATTGGCCATGTCCGCTACCCCACCGCAGGAAGTGCATCGAACTCCGAAGAGGCTCAGCCCTTCTATGTGAATGCGCCGTTTGGAATTGTTCTCGGGCACAACGGCAACCTCACCAATGCCGAAGAGTTGCAGCAGGACATGTTTCGTCGTGACCGTCGGCACATCAACACCGAATCCGACTCGGAAGTTCTGCTCAATGTCTTCGCCCACGAACTTCAGCAATCGGTATCAGGACTCTCGCTGGACCAAGACGCGGTCTTTCGTGCGGTGGAGGCGGTGCACAAACGGGCCCGTGGGGCCTATGCCTGTGTGGTGATGATTGCGGGCTACGGCATCGTGGCCTTCCGTGACCGCTACGGCATTCGTCCGCTGGCCCTTGGGCGCCACACCGACGCCCGTGGCGATGAATGGATGGTTGCTTCGGAAACGGTGGCCCTTCAGGGCATGGGCTTTGAGCCCGTTCGCGATGTTGAACCGGGCGAATGTCTGATCATCACGCTCGACGGCGACATTCATTCCAAGATCTGCGACGACCAGGCGGTGCTCAACCCCTGCGTGTTTGAATATGTTTACTTCGCTCGTCCTGATTCAGTGATTGATGGGGTCAGTGTCTATGACGCACGGCTCAAGATGGGTGAAACCCTGGCCGAGAAGGTTCGTCAACAGTTTCCTGAAGGCGCCATCGATGTGGTGATGCCCATCCCGGATTCCAGTCGGCCTGCGGCCATGCAGCTTGCGATGCGGCTTGGCATTGACTATCGGGAAGGCTTTATCAAGAACCGCTACATTGGTCGCACCTTCATCATGCCCGGCCAAGAAGCACGCAAGAAGTCGGTACGCCAGAAGCTCAATGCCATCGCATCGGAGTTCAAAGATAAGAGCGTGTTGATTGTTGACGACTCGATTGTCCGAGGCACCACCAGCCAAGAAATTGTTCAGATGGCCCGCGACTCGGGTGCCAAGCGTGTCATCTTCGCTTCGGCTGCGCCGCCGGTTCGATTCCCCAACGTCTATGGCATTGACATGCCCACCCGCGGCGAACTCATCGCCTTTGGCCGTACCGACGAGGAGATCTGCAAGACCATTGGTGCCGACGCCTTAATTTATCAGGACATCGAATCCATGAAAGCGGATATCCTTAGCCTTAACCCAAAGATCAAGGGGCTCGAGGCGTCTTGTTTCGACGGCCAGTACATCACCGGCGACATCACGCCGAAGGTGCTTGACCTTCTCGAGTCATCCAAGATTCAGGGCGGGGCCGAGGCCACCCGAAAGCAGCTGGCGCTTAATCTAAGCCAAGATGATTCATGAGTAAAAAAACCTCACCGCCATCGTCAAGCCGTCGCGACCTCGGGTTTGCGACGCGAGCCGTTCGTGCGGGAACAACCCGTTCGGAATTTGGCGAGCACTCCGAGGCGATGTACCTGACCTCGAGTTTCGTCTTTGATGATGCGCAAGAGGCGGCCCGTCGCTTTCAAAACCAAGAGCCCGGAATGGTCTATTCCCGGTTCACCAATCCATCGACCCAGATGTTCGAAGCGCGTCTTGCTTCGCTCGAAAATGCCGAGCGATGTGTCGCGACCAGTTCGGGTATGTCGGCGATTCTTGCCACATGCATGGGCCTTTTGAAGGCGGGTGACCATATTGTGTCCACGCCAAGTCTTTTTGGCGCCACCGTTCAGTTGTTTGACAACTACATGAACAAATTTGGCGTCTCGGTCAGCTATGTCTCACTGACAGACCCTGCTGCCTGGCAGGCGGCGGTGTTGCCGAACACTAGGCTTTTCTATCTTGAGACCCCATCCAATCCGCTCACCGAGATCGCTGATGTCTCGTCCATTGCCAAGATCGCCAAGGCGGCTTCGGTGCCACTGGTGGTGGACAACTGTTTCTGCACTCCAGCGCTGCAGCAGCCGCTGGCGCTTGGCGCTGACCTTGTCTTGCATTCGGCCACCAAGTACCTTGACGGCCAGGGGCGTGTCTTGGGGGGTGCTGTTGCCGGACGGTCCGAACTGATCGAGCCCATCTACCAAATGGTCCGAACCTGCGGCCCATCGTTGTCGCCCTTCAATGCCTGGGTTTTACATAAGGGCCTTGAAACTCTGGACATCCGCATGAAGGCCCATTCGGCCTCCGCGCTTGAACTGGCAGCCTGGCTTGAAACCCACCCCGCGGTGAGCCGAGTTCTCTATCCCGGGCTTCGATCGCATCCCCAGCATGCACTGGCCATGCAGCAGCAGTCGGCGGGTGGCGCCATCGTCTCGTTTGAAGTGGTTGGCGACACGCCAGAGACCCAGCGTGAGAACGCACACAAGGTGATCAATGCGGTCGAGGTCATGTCGGTCACGGGGAATCTGGGTGACACACGGACCACCATCACCCATCCGGGAACCACCACCCATGGACGAATCTCTGAAGAGGCGAGAGCTCGCGCGGGCATTCGTCAGTCTCTGATTCGTGTTGCGGTGGGTCTGGAAGATGTCCGCGACCTAAAGGCCGATCTTGACCGAGGCCTTGCTGCGATTGATCAACGCTAGCGCACTTCCCGAAGCACCCCACCGAGATCTCTGCACCGACTGCGGGGTCTCTCGAACAGCCAACCCCAAACGCTGTGGCTATGCCTGTCAGTTCATCGCTCCGGACTATCCCGGCATGGAAGCCAAGGTTCACGGACGCATTCGCGATGACGCATTGGGAGATGAGCTTTTTTTCGGAACCCATCAGGCGATGTGGCGGGCGTCACTGCGTGAACCTTTGCCGGGTGCGCAGTGGACAGGCATCACCACCCGTATCGCCGAGCGTCTACTGGAAGAAAACATGGTGGATGCGGTGCTCACCATGGCGCCCGACCCCAACGATGCCTGGCGCCCGGTTCCCACCCTGATTCGACATCGGGATGATCTTGCCCGCTGTCGTGGCATGCGCATGGGTTACGCCCCATTGCTTGCGTTGGTCGAGCCTGCCATTGCCCAAGGTATCAAGCGACTTGCCGTGATTGGGATCCCCTGCCAGGTCTACGCCTTGCGCGCCTTGGAAGACGAGCTCGCCCTTGAGGCCTTGTATGTCATTGGCACGCCATGCTCGGACAACACCACCACCGAGCGCTTTCATGAATTTCTCAAACTGATCTCGGATCAGCCCGAGACCATCACCTATCTTGAATTCTGTGCGGACTACCATGTCGAGGTGCGCTATCAGTCGGGTCGTCGTCAGCGCATTCCTTTTCTGATGCTTCCGCTCTCGAAGCTTCCCGCTGATTTTTTTCCGCTCACCTGTCGCAGCTGTGTGGATTACACCAATGCACTGTCAGACATCACCGTGGGCTATATGGGTGGCGAAGGTGAACAGTGGCTGATTGTGCGCAATGAACGCGGCCGTCAGCTTCTTGAACTTCTGGGGGATTCGGTTCGGCTGTCGGCCCCAGGCAGTGCCGGTCAGCGAAAGGGGCCGGTTCTGGGATTCATGCGCAACACCGAACGTGCTGCGGGCGGGCTTCCTCTTCGCGCCATGCCGAATTGGCTGCGGCCCATTGTTGGCTGGCTGATGCCGAAGGTTGGGCCACGAGGGCTGGAGTTCGCGCGGGCTCGCCTGGAAATGAAGGCCATCGAAACCGTGATTCATCTCAGGCGTCAAGAGCCCAGGCGAATGAAGTCCATGATCCCTGATCATGTCTGGAAATTGGTGAAGCCCTATGGCCTTCAACGTAAGGACGGTGAGTAGTGGCCACTGGGTGACGAGGCCATCAACGTATCAGGTGGTGAAGTTGTTCAGGTTAATGAAAATCGCGTGAACTTGTTGACACCGAGCCCACTAGGCGGCTCAATAAATCAGTCTGGTCTTCCACCCGCTGTGCCAAAAGATGCCGAACCTGTCCGGGCGCATTCGGGTCAATGGTGGTGTCGCGCTGCCAGACACCATAGACGAGCATCAGCTGTGAATAAAGAATCTCTCGATCAAAAGTCGTCATCAGCTTTGGCCAGACAATCACATTCACGATGCCGGTGTCGTCTTCCAGCGAGACAAACAAAGTTCCATTAGCCGTTCCGGGCCGCTGCCGATGGGTGACCAGGCCGGCAGCACGTGCAAGACGGCCATGGGGCAGGCCATTGAGCTCTTGAGCCGTCTTCACGCCCAGACGATCCAGTGCTGGACGTAACAGGCTTAAAGGGTGTCGCCCCAAGCTGAGCCCAAGGCTTGCGTAATCCGCCACCAGATTTTCACCCTCGCTGGGGGCCGAGAGAACCACTTCGGGCTCATGGATGCGGGTGGTTTGAAGAAGTGCTGGCATGCGTTCTTGACCAGCGGCCTGCCAGACGGCCTGATGACGATTGCCCGCAAGGGTTTGAAGCGCACCGCTGGCCGCCAGGGCTCGCAGATCATGCTGATCCAGCGAGGCTCGCATCGCAAGATCTTCCACGGACTGGAATGCGCCGCCGACATTACGGGCCTGAATAATTCGATGCATCGCGCCATCGGTGAGTGAGCGAATTCGATCAAGGCCAAGACGAACCGAGCCAAGCCTTCGCGCAGGAGAAGTATCGGCCCCGGTTTTAGATCCGTTTTCAGAATCCATCACCAAGCTGCTTTGCATGGCGCTGGATTGAATATCCACACGAAGCACTCGAACCCCATGACGTTTGGCATCCTGAACAAGCTGTGATGGCGAATAAAACCCAAGGGGCTGGGCATTGAGCATGGCCGCAAGAAATGCATCAGGATGATGGCATTTGATCCAGCAGCTCACATAGACCAGTAGCGCAAAGCTTGCGGCATGCGATTCAGGAAAGCCATATTCGCCAAAGCCTTCGATCTGTCGAAAAATTCGATCGGCAAATTCTCTGGGGTAGCCGCGGGCAAGCATCCCATCCACAATTCGATCGTGATAGTGGTCAAGCCCACCTTTGCGTCGCCATGCCGCCATCGACCGTCGAAGCTGATCGGCCTCGCCCGGGGTGAATCCGGCAGCCAGAATGGCCAGCTGCATCACCTGTTCCTGAAAGATGGGCACCCCAAGGGTTCGAGAAAGCGCCTCTCGAACACCATGGCTTGGGTAGTCGATGGGTTCAAGGCCCTGCCGTCGTCGCAGATAGGGATGCACCATGCCCCCTTGGATTGGGCCCGGGCGAACAATCGCCACCTCAATCACCAGATCATAAAAGCAGCGTGGCCGAAGCCTTGGAAGCATGGACATCTGCGCGCGTGATTCAATCTGAAAGACGCCAATCGTCTCGGCGGCGCAGATCATGTCGTAGGTGGCCGGGTCTTCTGCAGGAATATCCTGCATCGTCATGGGACGTCCTTCCTTGTGGCCAATCCATTCGAGCGCACGGCGAATGGCCGACAGCATGCCCAGCGCAAGAACATCCACCTTCAGTAGCCCCAGCGCCTCGATATCGTTCTTGTCCCACTGAATCACACTGCGCTCCGGCATGGACGCATTCTCCACAGGGACCAGGTCAGACAGCCGTGTCTTGGCAATGACGAATCCGCCCACATGCTGAGAAAGATGCCGAGGAAAGCCCATCAGCTGATTACTGAGTGACGCCCATCGCGTCATGTCGCTGGGCTTAGGCATGCTGATGCAATGGGCTAGGCTAGAGAGTTCAGTGTCCATGGCTTCCTGAAGATGGCTGGCCAGCCGTTCGGCATGGACTTGCTTGCCATCCCACCATTGATGATGGCGGCTGGCGAATTCAATCAGCCGGCTGTCAATGCCCAAGGCTTTGCCCACATCACGCAAGGCCGATCGAGGCCGATAGCTGGTCACCGAGGCCGCCAGGGCAGCACGTTCGCGGCCATATTTCTGATAAATGTATTGAATGACTTCTTCGCGACGCTGATGCTCGAAATCCACATCAATGTCGGGCGGCTCGTTGCGCTCTTTGGAGATGAATCGCTCAAAGAGCATGGCCATACGTGCCGGGTCCACTTCGGTGATGCCCAGGCAATAGCAGACCGCAGAATTGGCGGCGGATCCACGCCCCTGACAGAGAATGCCCTGACGACGTGCGAACGAGACAATGTCAAAGACGGTCAGAAAGTAAGGTTCGTAACCCAGTTCATGAATCAGGCTAAGTTCATGTTCAATCTGCTGCCGAACCTTTGGGGGAAGTGCCTGGTTGGGGTAGCGTTGACGAATGCCTTCTTCAGTCAGGTGTCGAAGCCATTGGCTTGGCGTGAACCCCTTGGGAACAATTTCGTCGGGGTATTCGTAACGGAGTTCGTCGAGTGAAAACTGACAGCGGTCGGCAATCTCAAGGCTTGTGGCCAGCATCTCGGCCGGGTAGATCTGGGCCAGCCGAAAGCGTTGACGCAGATGCTGCTCGGCGTTGGGTGTGAACCGACGGCCACACTCGGCCAACGGCATGTTGTGTCGAATGGCCGTCAGGGTGTCGGCCAGCGGCTTGCGCGACCGTCGATGCATCAAGACATTGCTGGTGGCCGTCACCGCCACCCGATGCAGGGCGCCCAGCATCTGAACTTCGGCACGCCAGATGGCATCGCCTCCGCGAAGCAGTAAGCAGCAGGCCAGATAGAGACGATCCGAGAAACGATTTTTTAGCCAACGCAGATGTTGTTGATGCTGACCCATGGGCAGGCTTGGGTCAGGCATCCAGATGGCGAGACAGCTGCCCAGTCCGCCTTCAAGATCCCCCATGTCAAGGCGGTAATGGCCTTTAACCTCTCGGCGTCGTGTCTGGGTGATCAGCCAGCCAAGTTCTGCGTAGCCTTGCCGTGTCATGGCAATCACAGCAAGCGTGCCACCGATTTGGGTCGACTGAAACTGCGCCCCGATCAGCAGCTTGAGCCCCACGAGCTTTGCGGCAAGATGGGCCTGCACCACACCCGAGACCGAAGCTTCGTCGGTGATGGCCAGTGCACGATAACCCAGCTCATGGGCGCGTGACACCAGGTCTGCAGGGTGGGATGCGCCCTGCAGAAATGAATAGCTGGTTTTGCAAAACAGCTCGGCGTAATCCATCAGCTGAAAATGCCGTGCAGATACCAGTCATGATTCGGTGTGCGAAACACCCAAAGCATTTGTTGGCGGCAGCTCTGGGCAATGAAGTAATCGCGCTGGGCTGTCGCTGTGGGCCGGTCATCCCACCATCCCGCCTCGATTCGTTCCGGCCCGGCAAGCAGCTGCAGCGGCCCCTGGTATTGGGGGCGATGATGAATCACTTTCAGCGGCTGGGGTGTGGAGAGCATCCAGCTTGGCCGGTGGGCGTCGCGGTCATGGATGAGGGTGCAAGAGCGCCTTGGTGTTGCCGGGCTGCTCAGAGGTTCGCAGGCCATGGCGTATTCAGGTCGGTGTTCGTCCAGCACGACCAGCGCCTGAACATGGCCATGCCCAAGCCGAGCCTGCAGCCGTTCCACCAGTTCATGCATGGCCTCGTGGCGGTCGGCCCCGCCGCCAAGAAAATCCTGAGTTTGATGAGGCAAGGCTACAACTTGGTTGGCTTGAAGGGTGATCTCAAGCACCGAGCGGTCCAGCTGATGTCGGGCCAGTTTTTCGCCAAGCAGACGTTGAAACCTTGATGCATCACGCGCTGGGCTGGCAAACCCAAGTGTCAGCAGGGTGTCGGGTGGGTCATCGTGATGAAAAATAAGATCAAGCTCTTGAAGCCCCAGCTGCTGAGCGGCAAGCCATGCGGCCAGCTGATGAAACAAACGGCCGCAAGCCTGTTCGATCAGAGCAGTGGTTTCGGCTCGTGCGGGAAGTTCACAGCGCGACTCGAACACCTTGGGGCTGCTGATCCAGGAACGAAGATCAGGAGCTTGCCCGAAGGCAGTATCCAACGCCTGAAGCAGAGCTTTACCAAAGCGTCGCTGCACACCTGCTCGTGGAAGTTTTCGCAGCTGCTCAAGATTTCGAATGCCCATGCGTTCGAAGAGATCAAGATGTGGCTGGGCTTCGGGAATGAACTGGAGATGAATGGTTCCTTGGCCGTGGGCCAGCCACTGGGCAAGACGTGGTGTTGCAGCCTTGGCCATGATGATGTCGTCAGGGGGCTTCCAACCCAGAAGCTGCCAGCCTTGGTTGAGCTGCTGCCAAAGCATGGATTCGCCGCCCCATAGCCGCAGGCTTGCCTGCACTTCCATGAGCAGCGTTTCACTGGGCTGATCGATGGTCACGCAGGGGGTGAACTGCAAAGCCCATTGGGCCATGCGGTTCAGAACCTCGGCGGATGATTCAGTCGCGCGCTGACGAACGCTGGCGGGAAGTGGATGCGAGAAGGGCGGCCGATAACGCGGCGGAATCACGCATGCGATCCAGAGCATGATGCTGTGCCAAGGGTGGTTGGATAAGCGGCGGTTGAATAAGCGGCGATTGAATGAGCGACGGCGGCGAGACGGCCTTGGGTTTTGCAACAATCGCTTGTTCATCCGAGAGCGGACGAAGGCCTTGCCCCGGAATAGGAATGGCGATGTCGATGGGTGCTGACATCACAGGGCCACGACGTTTGATGATCTGCACAGCGAGATCGGGATAGCGACGCGGCAAGAGCAGCATTCTTAAAGGCGCAGGCGACGGCTGATTCTGGGCTTCAAAGGGGCGAAAGGCAAAGACCAGCCCTTGGGTGGATGCAGCAGCCAGATGAAGACGTCGAATGTGGTCGGGCCGTACTTGATGTCTGGGGCTGTCAAGCCATGTGATCAGCGCACCGAACTGCTTGCTTTTGATGGACTGCTCGACCGCCCAGAGTCGATCAACTGGACGATCGGCGTTGACGATCAAGACTTTGCTGTGGTCAATACCCATCGCTTCAAATGCAGGGGCATAGGGAATGTGGGGCGGAGTCAGAAGCACCACGTTTTGGTTGGAGCGAGTCAGCATGCGAAGGGTGGGCGCCAAAAAGCGCATCTCACCAATACCTAAGTCTCTGACCAAGAGTTCAGTGAGGCTGCTGCGCGGCCATCCGCCTGCAGGCAGTTCACGGTCAAGCAGACGAAAGCCGCTGCCAATGCCGGGCGCGATGTCTTGGTGCAACGATGCACCACGCCAAACGCCAGGGGGAAATGGGTGAGGGGCATTCATGGTTAAGAGAGTGTCTTGGGGTTGCGGATCACGCCCACACCAAGGCCTTCGATGGAGAAATCAAGGCCAATTTCTGGGTCGTTGGGTTGAATGACGATGGGTTTGAAGTCTGGGTTTTCGGCGATCAGGTGAATGGCCTGCCCTTGGCGTTGGAAGCGCTTCACGGTGACCTCGTCTTGAATGCGTGCCACCACAATTTGGCCGTTGCGGGCTTCGCTGGCTCCGCCCGCCAATTGTTTGACTGCCAGTAGATCGCCGTCCCAGATACCAGCGTCTCGCATGCTCATGCCGCGGACCTTTAAGAAATAATCGGGTGGATGGGCAAAGAGTGCGGGATCAATGCCGTAGCTGGCTTCCACATGCTCTTGGGCCAAGATGGGCTGGCCTGCGGCCACCCGACCCACCAAAGGGATTTGCATGAGGCTGTTGGCTGCCGCCACCAGAGCGTCAGTTAGGCGAATGCCACGTGACGCCCCTGAAGTCAGGGCGATGACCCCCTTTTTCGCCAAGGCTTTCAGGTGCTCTTCGGCTGCATTGGGCGACTTAAACCCCAGGGCGTTGCAGATGTCCATGCGGGTGGGGGGAAAGCCGGTTTCTTCGATGTGCTGGCGGATAAGATTTAGAATCTCGGTCTGACGGGCGGTTAGTTCTTTCATCAAAAGCCTCTTTGCCGTTACTGGATGGATATACAGTAATTCTTTTCTATCCAAACCGCAAGCCCTGTTGGTTGCCCTCTCTCTTTGTGAGCCTATTCCCATGTCTGTACCTCCCGAACCAAGCCCCAACCCCAATCCATTTCTGACAGCACTTCCCATCTCGTCATTTGCGATGGTGATGGGGCTCTCGGGCCTTGCGCTGGTCTGGGGGCGTGTGGCCAATATGGGCTGGATGGAAGGGGTGGCCCATTCCGTAGCGGCGGGTCTTGCCGGCTTGGTGGGCCTGACCTTTCTGGTGTTGTTTGCGCTCTATGCCCGGAAGTGGTCGCGGCATCATCGGCAGGTGGCCGAGGAGTGGCAACACCCAGTGAAGTCATCGTTTTTCGCGGCCGTCTCCATTTCGTTTGCCTTGGTGGCCACCGTTGCATTGGGTGCCTTTGCGCCATTGGCGCTACCGCTTTGGCTGATCGGCGCGGTGCTTCAGGTGCTTGCCATGACCATGGTGGTCAACGCCTGGGTGCATCGCGAAACCATGCAGCCAGGTCATGCCACGCCGGCATGGTTTATTCCTGCGGTGGGCAATGTGGTGATTCCCCTGGCCGGTGTTCGGCTTGGCTTTCTCGAGGTCTCATGGTGGTTTTTTGCTGTGGGGCTTTTGTTTTGGGTGGTTCTGCTCACAGTGGTGATGCATCGACTTTTGTTTGTGCAGCCCGCCTTGCCTGAACGGCTGGTGCCCACCCTATGCATTTTTCTTGCGCCACCGGCGGTGGGCTTTCTGTCGTGGCTTCAGCTCACAGGCCAGCACCCCGGTTCGGTGGAGCTTGATGGCGTGGGCCATGGGTTGTTTGGCATTGCACTCTTTTTTGCTTTGTTTCTGGCCACGCAGCTGCATCGTTTCGCGCGGCTGCCGTTTTATCTGTCGTGGTGGGCATTTTCATTTCCCACCGCAGCCTTCACGACCGCCACCTTGGTGTATGCGCAGTTTGTTCCCACGCTGGCCATGACGATTCTTGCGGGTGTGATGGTGGTGGTGGCCACAACCTTAATTCTCTGGCTCCTGGTTCGAACCATTGTCGCGGTGGTGCGACGCGAGCCCCAGCTGACTGATTAACGAAACGATGATTAAGGCAACGATTTAAACCGCAAGCCGAAGCGCAAAGCCAATAAACAGAAGACCCACTGCCGTCGTGCTTGCAAAAGCCAGCTTACGGTGTTTTCCAAGCGTCGCGGCAAGACGTGTGCCGCCGTGAATCAGTCCCAGCAGATAGAGAATGCTGAAGAACTGAACGATCAGGCCAAGAATCAAAAAAGACAGGCCAGGGTAGGGGTAGCCTGGGTCCACAAACTGCACAAAGAACGAAACGAAAAACATGATCGCCTTGGGATTAAGCAGGCTGATCACCAGGGCTGATCGAAACGGATGATCAAAGTTTCCTCGCGTCCATGATGGCGTTGCTGAGGCAAGGCCATGGGCCCTCCACCGGCTCAGTGCATCGCGAATTAAACCCACACCCAGCCATGCCAGATACAGGGCACCAATGATGCGGATCGTCGTAAATGCCGTGGGCGAAGCCTGCAAAGCTGACGCAGCGCCCAGGGCGGTCAGCAGCATCAACACGGTGTCGCCAACCACAATGCCCCATCCGGCCCAATAGCCTGCACGCAGGCCGCTTCGGGCGGCTGCGGTCATCACATAGAGCGAATTGGGGCCAGGCAAGAGCACGATAAAAATCGTGCCCAGCACAAAGGTGGTGATGTCGGTGATGCCGTAAATCACGACAGGCGATTACATGCCTGTGTAGTTGGGCCCACCACCACCCTCAGGGGTGACCCAGACAATATTCTGGGTGGGGTCTTTGATGTCGCAGGTTTTGCAGTGGACGCAGTTTTGCGCATTGATCTGAAGACGAGCCCCCTCCACGGGGTTGACCGTGGGGTGACCGGATGCATCAAGGTATTCATACACACCGGCAGGGCAGTATCGGCTTTCCGGCCCAGCATATTGGGCAAGGTTCACCTGAACAGGCACGTTGTTCGCCTTCAGCGTCAGGTGGGCTGGCTGATTTTCTTCGTGGGATGTGCCCGAAAGAAACACCGACGAAAGCCGATCAAAGGTGAGCTTGCCGTCGGGTTTGGGATAGTCAATTTTCTGGCATTCACTGGCAGGCTTGAGATAAGCGTGGTCCGGTGTTCGGCTGTGGAGTGTCCAGGGTGCTCGGCCACCAAAAACCTTTTGGTCAATCCCCACCAAGAGGCTGCCAAGCCAGAGGCCCTTGGACATCGCAGGCTTGAAGTTACGTGCCTTATGCAATTCCTCTTGAAGCCAGGACGACTCGAATCGTTCGGTGAAACCGTGGGGCTCGGCTGCGGGTGATTCGCTGGCCAGTTCCTGGGCGATGGCTTCGGCGCAGAGCATGCCGCTTTTGATCGCGGCGTGACTACCCTTGATGCGAGACGCATTAAGAAACCCTGCGTCGCAGCCAATGAGTGCGCCCCCGGGAAAGGTGAGCTTGGGCAGAGAGTTGATTCCACCCGCAGTGATGGCCCTTGCACCGTAGCCAATTCGTTTGCCGCCTTCAAGAAAATGTCGAATCTCGGGGTGGGTTTTGTAGCGCTGGAATTCTTCGAAGGGCGACATCCATGGGTTTTGGTAATTCAGTCCCACGACATAGCCAATGGCCACCTGATGGTTTTCCAGGTGATACAGAAATGAGCCGCCGTAGGTGGCGTTATCCAAAGGCCATCCGGCCGTGTGAATCACGAGCCCTGGCTGGTGTTTGGCGGGGTCAATCTGCCAGAGCTCTTTCAGCCCAATGCCATAAGACTGAGGGTCGCGACCCTGATCAAGTCCAAACTTTGCGATGAGCTGTTTGCCGAGGTGTCCGCGTGAGCCTTCGGCAAATAGGGTGTAGCGACCCAGCAGTTCCATGCCCGGCTGGAACTGATCGGTGGGGTTTCCATCTTTCCCAATACCCATGTCTCCCGTGGCCACGCCACGAACCTGTCCGTCTGGGGTGAATAGAACCTCGGCGGCGGCGAACCCAGGGAAGATTTCCACGCCAAGGTTTTCGGCCTGAGTGGCAAGCCATTTGGTGACGTTGGAGAGGCTGACCACGTAATTACCATGGTTTTGGAAGCAGGCCGGCAGCATCCAGTTGGGAACCTTACGGGCCTGATGTTCAGAGAGCATCAAGAAACGGTCTTCGGTCACTGGGGTGGACAGGGGGGCGCCGTCTGCCTTCCAGTTGGGCAGAAGCTCGTTGAGGGCGATGGGGTCCATGACCGCACCCGAGAGGATGTGGGCACCGGGCTCGGAGCCTTTTTCCAGGATGCAGACGCTGACTTCCTTGCCGCTTGCCTGAGCAAGCTGTTTGAGCCGGATGCCTGCGGCCAGGCCGGCCGGGCCCGCACCAACAATGACCACGTCATAGTCCATCGATTCACGAGTAACTTCCACAGTGTCCTCTCAAAGAAAAAAGCTGATGCCGTTACACTATAAGGGTTTCCTAGCCCCCTTTTTTGGAGCTGTTTATGAACAAGGTGTTCCCTAGCGCCGCCGACGCTCTTCGCGATGTTCTTCGCGATGGTCAAACCCTAGCGGTCGGTGGTTTTGGCCTTTGCGGCATTCCTGAAGCCCTCATTCTTGCCGTCCGCGACAGTGGTGTCAAAAATCTCACCTGCATCAGCAACAACGCGGGGGTCGATGGCAAAGGTCTTGGCATCTTGTTGGAGTCGCGACAGGTTCGCAAAATGATTTCGTCGTATGTCGGCGAAAACAAGGAATTCGAACGTCAATACCTTTCGGGCGAACTGGAACTTGAATTCACACCCCAGGGAACGCTTGCCGAAAAGCTTCGTGCCGGGGGCGCTGGTATTCCGGCGTTTTTCACTCGCACCGGTGTGGGTACGGTCGTGGCCGAAGGCAAAGAGGTCCGTGCCTTCAAGGGCAAGAACTATGTGTTGGAGGAATCCCTCTTTGCGGATATCTCTCTGGTTAAGGCTCAAAAGGCTGACCGATCGGGCAATCTGGTCTACAACCTGACCGCACGCAATTTCAACCCCAACGTCGCCATGGCCAGCCGGATGACCATCGTGGAGGTGGAAGAGATTGTCGAAAACGGCGAACTGGGCCCCGACCAGATTCATACCCCTGGAATTTTTGTGAAGCGCATCGTGCTCAACACCAACCCCGCCAAGTACATTGAGAACAGGACGACACGATAATGGCCTGGACCCGCGAACAAATGGCAGCCCGCGCGGCCAAAGAATTGCGCGATGGTTTTTACGTCAACCTTGGAATTGGCCTGCCCACACTGGTGGCCAACTATGTCCCCAGTGACATCGAGGTCTGGCTTCAGTCTGAAAATGGTCTTTTGGGCATTGGCCCATTTCCCACCGAAGACGAGGTCGACCCGGATCTGATCAACGCAGGCAAGCAGACGGTCACCACCTTGAAAGGCTCGTCCATTTTTTCAAGCGCTGATTCCTTCGCCATGATTCGCGGAGGCCACATCAACATCGCCATTTTGGGTGCGATGCAGGTTTCCGAAAAAGGCGACCTCGCCAACTGGATGATTCCCGGCAAGATGATCAAAGGCATGGGCGGCGCGATGGATCTCGTCGCCGGTGTGGATCGGGTGGTGGTCCTGATGGAACACACCGCCAAGAAAAAAGACGGCTCGGAAGACATCAAGATTCTTAAAGAATGCACACTGCCGCTCACCGGGGTTGGCGTGGTGAACCACATCATCACCGATCTTGGCGTGCTGGAAGTGACCGACAAGGGCCTGGTGCTTACTGAACTTGCACCGGGTGTGACGGTGGAAGAAATTCGCAGCAAAACCGGCTGCACCATTGCGGCGTAAGTGACATGACGAAATACGTTTTTGTCACCGGCGGCGTGGTTTCTTCCTTGGGTAAGGGAATCGCCGCAGCCTCCCTGGGGGCTCTGCTGGAGTCGCGTGGCCTCAAAGTCACCATGATCAAGATGGACCCTTATCTCAATGTGGATCCGGGCACGATGAGCCCCTTTCAGCACGGCGAGGTCTTTGTGACCGAAGACGGCGCGGAAACCGATCTTGACCTTGGCCACTACGAGCGATTCATCGATGCTCGTATGCACAAACACAACAACTTCACCACGGGCCAGATCTACGATTCGGTTTTGCGTAAAGAGCGCCGAGGCGAATACCTGGGCAAAACCGTTCAGGTGATCCCCCACATTACGAACGAGATCCAAGACTTCATCGCCAAGGGGGCTCGTGTTGGCCAGCCCGACGAGGCCCAGGTCGCCATTGTTGAAGTGGGCGGCACGGTGGGCGATATTGAATCACTGCCCTTTCTCGAGGCCATTCGACAGCTCAGTCTCAAGCTTGGTCGTAAGAGCACCTGCTTTGTGCATCTGACCTTGGTGCCGTTTATTCCATCGGCGGGTGAGCTGAAAACAAAGCCCACCCAGCATTCCGTTCAAAAGCTGCGGGAAATCGGTATTCAGCCAACCGCTTTGCTCTGCCGGGCGGACCGCCCCATTCCCGACGAAGAAAAAGACAAGATCTCGCTCTTCTCGAATGTTCAGCGTGAAGCCGTGATCTCCGTCTGGGACGCCAGCTCCATTTACCGTATTCCGCGCATGCTTTTTGAGCAGGGTCTTGATTCGCTCATTTGTGACGAGCTTGACCTTCAGACACCGCCCGCCAACCTGAAGATCTGGGACGACCTGGTGGACAGGCTTGACCAGCCAAAGCATCAGGTGCGTATTGCGATGGTGGGTAAATATGTTGACCTCACCGAATCCTACAAGTCGCTCACGGAAGCCCTGATTCATGCGGGTATGCACACCCGCTCCAAGGTGGCGATTGACTACATTGATTCTGAAACTCTGGAATCCGGGTCCGTCGACACCCTGAAGGGCTACGATGCCATTTTGGTCCCTGGCGGCTTTGGCCGGCGTGGCGTGGAAGGAAAAATTGCGGCCATTCGTTTTGCGCGCGAGCAGAAAATTCCCTATCTTGGCATCTGCCTTGGCATGCAGCTTGCGGTCGTGGAATTCGCCCGACATCGTGCGGGAATGGCCAAGGCCAACTCCACCGAATTCGACATCGACACCCCCGAGCCCATGATTGCCTTGATCACGGAATGGCAGACCGCGGACGGCCGCATCGAGCAGCGCAGCTCAGACTCTGACCTTGGCGGCACCATGCGTCTTGGTGCGCAATCCTGCGCCGTTCGGCCCAACACCCTGGGGCACAAGATATACGGCGACCAGGTGAACGAGCGCCATCGCCATCGATACGAGGTGAACAACCTCCTTCGGCCCAAGGTTGAAGCCGCGGGGCTGGTGGTGTCTGCTGAAACCCCCAATGAACATCTTGTGGAGATGGTGGAACTTCCATCCAGCGAACACCCCTGGTTCATGGCCGTGCAGTTCCATCCGGAATTCACCTCCACCCCCCGGCATGGACATCCTCTTTTCAAAAGCTTCATTGAAGCGGCTATCGCCAAAGGTCAGGCATGAAACTCTGTGGTTTTGATGTTGGCCTTCATCAGCCGTTTTTCTTGATCTCCGGCCCTTGTGTCGTGGAGTCTGAAGCCCTGCAGATGGAAACGGCGGGAAGGCTTAAAGAAATCTGCGCCGAGCTTGGCATCCCATTCATTTTTAAATCAAGTTACGACAAAGCCAACCGTTCGTCAGGCAGCTCGTTTCGTGGCCCAGGCATGGACCAGGGCCTTGAAATCCTGGCCAAGGTTCGCTCAGCTTTGCAGGTGCCCGTGCTCACCGATGTCCACAGCGAATCGGAAATTGCGCAGGTGGCCTCGGTGGTGGATGTCTTGCAAACCCCAGCATTTCTCTGTCGACAGACGGATTTCATTCGTGCGGTGGCCCAGAGTGGCAAGCCGGTGAACATCAAGAAAGGTCAGTTCCTTGCCCCAGGCGACATGAAGCATGTCATTCAAAAAGCGCGTGATGCGGCTGCCGAGGCAGGGCTTGATACCGACCGCTTCATGGCCTGCGAACGAGGCGCAAGCTTTGGCTACAACAACCTTGTCAGCGACATGCGCAGCCTGGCCATCATGCGTGAGACCCAGTGCCCGGTGGTCTTTGATGCCACCCATTCGGTTCAACTGCCTGGCGGCCAGGGCACCTCCTCGGGCGGACAGCGTGAATTCGTGCCGGTCTTATCGCGTGCTGCGGTGGGTGTGGGCGTGGCTGGGCTTTTCATGGAAACTCATCCGAACCCATCCCAGGCCATGTCCGACGGCCCCAACGCGGTGCCGCTGCACAAGATGAAAGATCTGCTTGCCCAGCTTGTCGAAATTGATCGCGTGGTGAAGCGCCAGGTGTATCTGGAAGAAGACTTCGAATAAAACGTTTTAAACAAAGGGAATTGAAATGACTGCGATTGTTGATCTCATTGGCCGAGAGGTGATGGATAGCCGAGGCAACCCCACCGTGGAATGCGACGTCCTGCTTGAGTCCGGAGTGATGGGCCGTGCCGCGGTGCCGTCGGGTGCCTCCACGGGCTCGCGTGAGGCCATTGAGCTTCGTGATGGTGATCGGTCGCGCTACCTTGGTAAAGGTGTGTTGAAGGCTGTTGAGCACATCAACACCGAGATCTGTGAATCCCTGATGGGCCTTGACGCCAGCGAGCAGTCCTTTATCGACAAAGCCCTGATTGAACTTGACGGCACCGACAACAAATCTCGTTTGGGTGCCAATGCCATGCTGGCGGTCTCCATGGCGGTGGCCAAGGCGGCGGCCGAACAGGCGGGTCTGCCGCTTTATCGCTACTTCGGAGGCTCAGGCCCCATGCGGCTTCCCGTGCCCATGATGAATGTCATCAATGGTGGCGCCCATGCGAACAACAACCTTGATCTTCAAGAGTTCATGATCATTCCTGTCGGCGCGCCGACATTTCGCGAGGCCGTTCGCTATGGCGCCGAGGTCTTTCACAGCCTGAAGAAGCTCATCCATGACCAAGGTATGTCCATTGCCGTGGGTGACGAGGGCGGGTTCGCGCCGAATGTTGCGAACCATGAGGCAGCAATTCAGCTGGTTCTCAAGGCCATTGAAAACGCAGGCTATGAGCCCGGCCGGCAAATTGCCCTTGGCCTTGACTGTGCAAGTTCTGAGTTTTACAAAAACGGCCATTACGAACTGGAAGGCGAGGGGCTAAAGCTCTCTTCGAAAGACTTCTCTCACCTTTTGGCAAGCTGGGTCGACAAGTACCCCATCATTTCGATTGAAGACGGCTGCGCGGAAAACGACTGGGACGGATGGGCCTATCAAACCGAGCTTCTGGGTAAAAAGGTTCAGCTGGTGGGCGACGATCTTTTCGTGACCAACACTCGAATTCTTCGCGAGGGCATTCAGAAAGGTGTCGCCAACTCCATCCTGATCAAGATCAATCAGATCGGCACCTTGTCCGAAACCTTCGCCGCCATCGAAATGGCCAAGCGCAGTAATTACACCGCCGTGGTTTCGCACCGCTCGGGTGAAACCGAAGACACCACCATCGCTGATCTTTCAGTGGCTACCAATGCACTGCAGATCAAGACCGGTTCCATGTCGCGCACCGATCGCACAGCGAAATACAACCAGCTTCTTCGTATCGAGGAAGACCTTGGTGATGCGGCCGAATATCCCGGCATGGATGCGTTTTACAACATCCGTCGCTAACGCCCGATCCGCCACGTGAGCAGGGAAAAGCAACAACCGCGCCGATTTCCAAGGCCAAGTCTTACCGCCATTCTTGTGGTGGCCTTGGTGTTGCTGCAGTTCCCGCTCTGGTTCGGGCAAGGTGGTTGGATCCGTGTCTGGCGTCTTGAGCATCAGATCGAGGCTCAAGAAGCGGCCAATGAGGCCAAGCGGCAGCGCATTCGCGAACTCGAGGCCGAGGTTACCGACCTACGCAACAATCCCAATGCAGCTGAAGAGCGTGCCCGCTACGAATTAGGCCTGATGAAACCCGGAGAACGTTTTCTCCAGTGGGGCGAGCCGCAGAAATAGACCGTTATTCAGTGCACCGTCGAGGACGCGGCACTACCGGCCGTCGGCGTGTTGCCAGTGAACAACTCGGCGCAGTCGACGGGGTCAAACACATAGGACGTGTTGCAGAAGTCGCAGTTCACCTGAACCTCGCCCTGTTCGCCAAGAATTGATTCCACCTCATCCAGCCCAAGGGTGACCAGCATCTTGCCCACGCGTGCGCGTGAGCAGGAACACGAAAACTGAACGGGCTTGTCTTCCAAAAGCCTTGGCTCCTCCTCCCAAAAGAGGCGATGCAGCAGGGTCTCGGGGTCGGTGTTCAGAAGTTCACTCTCCGTGACGGTCTTGGCAAGCGTAATCAGGCGTTCCCATTGGTCGTCGGTCTCGGTGATGTCGGGTGACGAGGTTTTGCCGCCCTCATCTTTCGTACTGTCGGGTTTGCCGCCATCACCGGGCATTTTCTGAAGCAACAGGCCTGCAGCCCGGTCCCCGTTGCAGACAAGCCAGAGGTGAGTGGGAAGTTGTTCCGAGCGGTTCATGTAGCTTTCAATCGCCTGGGCCACACCTTCTTCATGAAGAGGAACAATTCCTTGATAGGGCTGCTGGCCATGAATCTTTGGGTCAAGCACGACGCTGAAGCGCCCTTGATTATTTTGATTCACCAGGGCTTTCCAGTCTGCGCCAGTGGGCACCTCAAGATTTTCCGACATGGTGACCGTGCTGCGAAAACCCATGGCGGCGTCACATTCGGCAACCGCCAGCCGAACCGGGCCATCGCCATGAATTTGAAGAATCACCGAGCCTTCGTATTTCAGGCTTCCACTTAACAAAATGCTGGCGCAGCTCATCTCACCCAAAAGTCGCATCACCTCAGGTGGCTCGTCATGCCGATGGGCCACTTCCAGCCAAGAGCGGTCCAGCTGCACAAGGTGGGCTCTGGCCGTTCCGCCCTTAAAGAGCACACGCAGAAGTTTGTCCGCCACGGGCGTGGGTGAAGCAGGGGGAATGGAAGGTTTCAAGGCTTGACCTGAGGGTGAATGACGGTGAGGTCGGTTTTAAACATTTTGGCGCGGCCTACATAGCCGTGAATACCACGTTGCATGCCTTCGATTTCCTCGGGCTTGAGCGGCCGCACCACCTTGGCGGGTGAGCCAATCACCATGGACCCATCCGGAATCACCATGCCCGTGGTCACCAAGGCGCAGGCGCCAATGAGGCAGTTCTTGCCAATCACCGCGTTGTTGAGCACCACCGCCTGAATACCGATCAGGCTGCCGTCGCCCACGGTGCAGCCGTGCAACATGGCCTGGTGGCCTACAGTGACGTGGTCACCGACCGTCAGGGGTGAACCTGGGTCGGTGTGCAGCACCGCGCTTTCTTGGACGTTCGAGCCCTCGCCAATGGTGATGGGTTCGTTGTCGCCGCGAAGCGTGGCGCCAAACCAGATGCTGCTGTCTTTTTTTAAGACCACTTTGCCGATGACGGCAGCGGAATCCGCAACATAGGCGGTTTCGTGAACGTCGGGGCGGTGTTCGCCCAGGGCATAGATCGTCATTTTCAACTCCGTCGTGCAAGGTGCATGTGCAAGACCCGTGTTTTTACCATGACCCCTGGGATTTGAATCAAAATGGAGGCTATGTCGAAGCCTTTGCGGGTCCACCCCATTCCTCACGACATCAATGTCGACCTTCACTTTCACTCCAACGCCTCTGACGGCGCCCTGACGCCCTCGGCGCTCATGCATCGAGCGCATGACAACGGCGTGGCCATGCTGGCGTTGACCGACCACGACACCTTGGCTGGTCAGAGCGAGGCGGCCGAGGTGGCCTCGATGCTGGGCCTAACCTACCTCTCCGGCGTTGAAGTCTCGGTCAGCTGGGGTGGAGAGACCATTCACGTGGTGGGCCTTGATTTTGACCCTGCGGATCTGTCTCTTGGGGCTTTGCTCTCGGAAATTCAGCAGGGCCGGCAAAAGCGTGCCGGTCAGATGGCGCAGGGGCTGGTGGACCATGGCCTGCCCGATGTCCTGGAGGAAGCCATTCAATACGCGGACAATCCAAGCCTGATTGGGCGTACCCATTTCGCCCGGGCGCTGGTGGCCAGGGGCATCTGCCAGGAGATGTCCGAGGTTTTTCAGCGTTACCTGGTTCCGGGAAAGCCAGGCTATGTTCCCCATCAGTGGGCAAGCCTGTCCCAGGCCGTTGGGGCAATACGCCAAGCGGGCGGTGTGGCGGTGATTGCGCACCCGGCCCGCTACCGTTTAAGCGCCATTGGGCACTGGGCACTTCTGGACGAATTTAAGACCCTGGGGGGGCTTGGCATTGAGGTTGTCACGGGAAGCCACACCGACAAAGAGGCCCGCCGATTCCAGCGGGTGGCTCTGGAGCAGGGCTTTTTGGCCTCCCGGGGCAGCGATTTCCATGCGGATGGCGAAAGCCGGTTTGATGTGGGGGCGGTGCCGCCTTTGCCGGACGGGACTAACCCCATATGGCAGCCCTGGATGCACTGATAAAATCAGGCCACTATGTATCCACAACGCGTTCTTTCGGGCATGAGACCCACGGGGTCTTTGCACCTTGGCCACTACCATGGCGTTTTAAAAAATTGGGTCAAACTTCAGTCCGAATACGAATGCCTCTTCTTTGTGGCCGACTGGCATGCGCTGACCACCCACTACAACGAGCCTCAGATTATTTCGGAAAGTGTCTGGGGCATGCTGACGGACTGGCTGGCGGCTGGGGTTGATCCCGCCCAGGCCACGCTCTTCATTCAGTCCCGCGTTCCCGAGCACGCCGAACTCCATCTTTTGCTCTCGATGTGCACGCCCTTGGGCTGGCTTGAACGGGTGCCCACCTACAAAGATCAGCAAGACAAACTCGCCGACCGAGATCTCTCCACCTATGGGTTTTTGGGTTATCCGCTGCTGCAGTCGGCCGACATTCTGATTTACCGCGCGGGCCAGGTGCCTGTTGGTGAAGATCAGGTGCCCCATGTGGAACTCACCCGCGAGGTCGCACGACGCTTCAACCATCTCTACGGCCGCGAACCCGGCTTCGAAGAAAAGGCACTTGAGGCCGTGAAAAAGCTGGGTGGGAAACGCGCCAAGCTCTACACCGAGCTGCGTGATCGCTACCAAGAAAAGGGCGACGACGAGGCCCTGGAACAGGCGAAAGCTCTGCTTCAGGAAACCCAGAGTCTCACCATGGACGACCGTGAACGTTTGTTTGGTTATCTTGAAGGTGGTCGTCGATTAATTCTTGTTGAGCCGCAAGCGCTGCTCACGGAAGCGTCCCGCATGCCCGGTCTTGATGGCCAGAAGATGTCCAAGAGCTATGGCAATACCATCGCTCTTCGAGAAGACCCGGATTCCATCGTGCAGAAGATGCGCAAGATGCCCACCGACCCAGCCCGAATTCGTCGCACCGATGTTGGCAACCCCGACCGTTGCCCCGTCTGGCAGCTGCATCAGGTCTATTCCAGCAGCGACACCCGCACCTGGGTTGAAAAGGGATGTACCACCGCAGGCATTGGCTGCCTGGAATGCAAGCAGCCTCTCATTGATTCAGTCTTAAGCGAACAGAAGATTTTCCTTGAACGGGCCAAGCCCTACGAGGAAGACCCCGCGCTTTTGCGAAGCATCGTGGCCGATGGCTCGGAGAAAGCCCGCGATCTTGCCAAACAGACCATGCGTGATGTGCGCGAGGCCATGGGCCTCGACTACAGTTGATAACCTTTGGAAAGCCTATGATCACCGGAAGTCTTGTGGCCATTGCCACACCCATGCACAACGACGGAAGCCTTGATCTTGCGGCCTACCGTTCGCTGGTGGATTGGCATATTGAGCAGGGAACCAACGCCATCGTGGCCGTGGGCACGACGGGCGAATCTCCCACCGTGGATGTCGATGAGCACCTTGAGCTTATTCGCGTGACGGTCGAGCAGGCCGCTGGCCGTATTCCGGTCATCGCCGGCACGGGCGCGAATTCCACCCTTGAGGCGATTGAGCTCACGCGTGAGGCCAAAGCGCTTGGGGCGCAGGCTTCACTGCAAGTGGTGCCCTATTACAACAAGCCGACTCAGGAAGGGCTCTATCAGCACTTCAGGACCATCGCGGAAGCGGTGGACATTCCCGTGATCTTGTATAACGTGCCCGGCCGCACGGTGGCCGATTTGTCCCATGACACCACGATTCGTCTGGCTCAGATTCCCAACATCGTGGGCATTAAAGACGCCACGGGAAATATCGAACGTGGCCAGTGGCTGATCCGCGAAGCACCCAAAGATTTCGCCATCTACAGCGGCGATGACGGCACCGCCGTGGCCCTCATGCTGATGGGTGGCCATGGAAATATTTCCGTGACAGCGAACGTTGTTCCTGACCTCATGTCACAGCTTTGCGCCCTGGCCATGGCAGGCAAGGCGCGTGAAGCGTCAGCCTTGCAGTCCAGGCTTTTGCCCCTTCACCGCGCCATGTTCATCGAGGCCAATCCCATTCCTGTGAAGTGGGCGCTGGCCCGGATGGGCCGCTGCCAATCCGGCATTCGTCTGCCCTTGGTGGAGCTGTCGTCTTCGAATCAAACCGTCGTTGAGTCCGCACTCAAGACACTAGGAGTCATTGCATGAAACGAGTATTGATCGCAGCAGCTGTTCTCTCCCTTGCTGGCTGTAGCTCCATCATCAACAAAGAAGTGGATTACAAATCCGCCTCCGCTGAAAAAGCCCGCCCACTCGACGTCCCGCCAGATCTTGTCTCGCCTCGTCGGGACGAGCGTTTCGCCATTCCGGCCTCGGGCAGCGCAAGCCGCGCCGAATTCGAACGAAGCCGCACTGAACCGCAAAAGCAGGCGGCCAGCACCGCCGTGTTGCCCGCGGTCTCGGGCATGCGGATCGAACGTCAAGGTGATCAGCGTGTGTTGATCGTGGATCAACCCCCAGAGCTTCTCTGGCCCGTGGTGCGCCAGTTCTGGCTGGACACCGGTTTTGCCATCGCTTCGGAAAGCCCCCAGACGGGTGTGATCGAAACCGATTGGGCTGAAAACCGCGCGAAGATTCCTGAAGATCTCCTCCGGCGCACACTGGGTCGCGTGCTTGACCGCCTTTATGACACCGGCGAGCGTGACAAATTCAGAACTAGGCTCGACAGGGTTGGCGACAAACAAACTGAAATCGTGATTAGCCACCGTGGGCTGATTGAAATCGCTACCACCAGCTCGAACGATGTGAAGTCCACCTGGACGAACCGCCCCTCCGATCGCGAACTTGAGGCCGAATTCCTGCGCCGACTGATGATGCGCCTTGGCTCCGATCAGGGGCAGGCCGCCTCCATGATTGCCGAAGCTTCGGCCCCCGCAGCCTCGTCGCAGATTGTTCGTGCCGACGGAGCAAGCCTGATTGAAATCAATGAGTCCTTCGATCGGGCATGGCGCCGCGTGGGTGTGGCCATTGATCGTCTTGGTTTTACGGTCGAAGACCGTGACCGCACCAAGGGCCTTTTCTTCGTTCGTTATCGTGACCCCACGGTGGATCAGCAGGAAGAAAAGAAAGGCTTTTTCTCAAGCATCTTTTCTTCTAAGAAAAAGCCATCGGAGTCGGCCGAGCAGTATCGAGTCCAGGTGTTGGCCAACGGCCAAGGTGCAGCCCGAGTCGTAGTGCAAGATCGTGCGGGCAAGCCGTCGAATGACGTCAATGCCCAACGCATGATCGCTCTGCTTTTCGATCAGCTGAAGTAATTCGCTCGGCCGAGCGACGCACCGTTTGCGTTTCACTAGCCTATCCAGCGGCAGCGAGGGCAATGCCCTCGTCATCGAGTCTCGAACGGCGGGGCATGACCCCACCCGCATCATGATTGATTGCGGGCTGAATCTGAAAGATGCCTCTCGCCGGCTTGAGCAGCGGGGGCTCCTTCCTCAGGACATCGACGCCATTTTTGTAACCCACGAACACGGCGATCATATTGGTGGTGTTGCAAAATTAGCGCGCGCGGCCAATATCCCTGTCTTGCTGTCACACGGGACCTGCATGGCTGCCGCACCAGGTTTCTGGTCAGGCGTTCGTACGATTGAAGTCGAAAGCCATGCCCAGATTCGCTTTGGTGACCTTTCCATTCAATGTTTTCCTGTTCCCCATGATGCCCGCGAGCCCGTTCAGGTGGTGGTGGATGACGGCAGCCACAGGCTTGGGGTGTTGACCGATGTGGGTCGGTCAACGCCGCACATCGAGGCGATGCTCTCGGCCAGTGATGCATTGTTTCTTGAAGCCAACCATGACTATGAACTCTTACAGGCAAGCGACTACCCGCCAAGTTTGAAAGAGCGTATTGGCGGCGATTACGGACATCTTTCAAATGAGGCTGCGGCCAATCTATTGAAGTCGATTGACCAGTCCCGCCTGCAACAAGTCATCGCGGCCCATCTGAGTCGACACAACAATCGTGCTGATCTGGTCGAGGCTGCGTTTCGTCCTGCCTTGTTGCCTGCGGTTGAACTTTCCGTGGCCTCTCAGGTCGAAGGTTTTGATTGGGTCATGCTTGCTTAAAAGCATGCAGCTTGCGGGCATAAAAAAACACCAGCAATTGCTTGCTGGTGTTTCGATGCTACAGCTCTAATCAACGCTGACGAATCAGCGTTGATTGCTTTGAATTACTTCTTAGCGGGAGCAGCAGGTGCAGCAGGAGCAGCGGCAGGAGCTGCGTCAGCAGGCTTTTGCTCAGCTGCAGGAGCAGGAGCGGGAGCAGCTGCTTCTTCTTTTTTACCGCAAGCAACAACACCGAGTGCCAAGATCATGGCTGCGAGAAGTGACTTCTGCATTTTGTAATTTCCTTAGTAGGTCAATAATGTTTTGAGGTTTACTGGCTAAACAACAACTAGTCAGCGCTCGAATCATATACGATCCAGCCCGCCAAATACAGCGGATACAAAAAATTTTGCAAGGCGGAGGGTAAGGCCCGGCGAGGGTTTGCGGCGATTCGGCGTTGGTTCGCAAGCGTCTTAAGGGCGGTCCTCAGCGACCGGTTTGCCGGGCAAGAAAGCTGCTCTCCGTTCATTAGAAATTCCCCGTCCCATTCCAAGAAACGGCTAGCGCAAGCCAGCCGAAGCCCCCTTTTCTGTGCCTTGGCGGCAAACCGGGCAGGGGTGTCTGGGCGGCTGGGGGTCTCAAAAAGGCTTGCCGGAGCGGGCTCACTCAGGGTTTTAGCAACGGCCAGGGCCACCTCTTGGCGGCTTGGAAGGCATTGAAAGAACTGATCCGCCATGGCCATCACCAGCCGGTCTGGAATCTCCCCGGGCTGATCGGTCGCCCCAAGCCAGGGGTCGGACCAGTCCTGGTCCGTCAAGCCATCCAGATGGTTGGACCAGATCGCATCGGCCAGGGCCAGCCGGTTTGGAGCCCGAAAGCCAACCGACCAGGTCATGCAGGCAGGGCCTACGGCGGTCCCCCGGTGGGCAACATTGGGCGGAAGGTAGAGCAGGTCGCCTGCCTCCAAAAGCCAGTCGTCTTCGGCCTCAAAGGATTCCAGAACCTTGAGTGGTACGTCGTCCAACAGGGTGGGGTCGAACTTTTGGGCAATCTCCCAACGCCTGACGCCATGAGCCTGAATCAGGAACACATCATAGGAGTCCACATGGGCGCCAATCCCGCCCCCAGGGCCTGCCACGCTGATCATCAGGTCGTCGAGTCGGGCTTCGGGAATGAATCGAAAGGCGTCCAGGAAACGATCGGCGGCAGCAAGCTGGGTGTTGACCTGCTGAACCAGAACCGTCCAATTGGGCTTGGATGTGGAAGGAATGGACTTGGGCAAAAAAGGGCCGTGCCGCATTCGCCAGCCCTTTGCCGACTGGTCAATCATTCGGCTCTCCGCCCGGTCGTCGGAGCAAAGCGCCAGAACCTGATCGATGCTGATCGGCGGGCTCCCCTTGCCGGGCTTGGACTGAAAGCTTGGAAATGCGTTGCGCACAAGCAACGGTTTTTTCTGCCAGTGCCTGCGCATGAACTGGTTTGGGGTCATGCCCCCAAGCCAAGAGACGGGCTCATTTGCCAGAGGTCGATGGATGCCTGCGGTGGTCATAGCTTTCTCTCCGCCTCGGTAATCTGCGCGAAGTGGGCCTGTTGAGCCTGTGCCAAGGCCATGACCGATTCTGGAAGCCCCGCAAGCTTGGCCACCTGAATTCCAAAGCTTCGGCTGGCTGGCCCTTCTTGAATTTTGTGCAGAAACACCAGCCGATGCTCATGCTCGATCGCACCCACATGGACATTCCGAATGCCCTCGCCGGGCGCATCATCGGCAAGCTTGGTGAGTTCGAAGTAATGGGTGGCAAAAAGCGAAAGGCTTCGGTTGTGGCTTGCCAGGTGCTGGGCAATGGCCCAGGCTAGGGCCAGCCCGTCTGAGGTTGAGGTGCCACGGCCAATTTCGTCCATGAGCACCAGACTCTTCGGTGTGGCCTGATGAAGAATCAACGCCGCCTCGGTCATCTCCACCATGAAGGTGGATCGGCCTCCGGCAAGATCATCGGCGGCACCAATCCGCGTAAAGATTCGGTCAATTTCTCCAATGATGGCCTCACGGGCCGGCACGGGTGAACCCAGGCGAGCCAGGATGGTGATCAGGGCCACCTGCCGCATGTAGGTGGACTTTCCGCCCATATTCGGGCCTGTGATGAGCTGCATCCGGTCGCGCGAGTTCAAGGCCGTGTCATTCGGCGTGAAGTCTGGCATCTGCAGCGCAAGCATGGGGTGTCGACCGTCAACGATATGAATGCTGGCTTCGTCACTGAGTGTTGGAAGCACCCATCGGTCTTGGTGAATAAAACTTGCCAGCGCCACCAGGGTGTCCAGCTGAGCAAATGCCTCGGCGGCTTGTTGCAGCTGGGGAACAAAGGCTTCAAGCTGCACCAAGAGCGCATCAAACAAGAATTTCTCGCGAGCCAGCGCTTGGTCCTGGGCCGAGAGTGCTTTCTCTTCGAAGGCCTTCAGCTCTGGGGTGATGAAGCGCTCGGCATTTTTGAGTGTCTGTCGCCGCTGATAGTCGTCGGGCGTTTTTGCCAGCTGACCCGCAGTGATCTCAATAAAGTAACCATGCACGGCGTTAAAGCCAACCTTCAGGTTTGGAATGCCGGTACGTTCGCGTTCACGAGCTTCCATGGTCAACAAAAATTCGCCGCTGTCGTTTTGCAGTGACCGATAGTCATCAAGCTCGGCGTCATAGCCTTGACGAATCACTCCGCCGTCACGAATCTGAAGCGAGCACTGCTCATCAATGGCCTGATCCAGCAAGACATGACAGGCACGCAGTTCATTGCTGAGGGCAAGCGAAGCCTGAAGACTCTGCATCAGAACGGGTGCCTCTTGGATTGCTTGAGCTTTTTCAAGTCGTTCATGAACACGACCAAGAGCGGCCAGTGATTGCTTGAGGGCAAGACATTCGCGAGGCCGGATGTTGCGAAGGCTGATTCGTCCCGCGATGCGGCCAATGTCGGAAACCGATGAAAATTGTTCGGCCAATTCCAAGGTAAGGCTGCTGCTGGATTGCCCTTGATCAAGCCAGCGAACAGCCTCTTGGCGTTGCTGAATCGGTGCGTTGTTGCGTAAAGGTGTGGTGATCCACTGCCTGAGTTTTCGACTTCCGGAAGCCGTGACACAGCGATCCATGACCGACAGCAAGGTGGCCTGTTGTGGGTGGTCTGTGAACAGTGGTGACACCAGCTCCAAGGTGCGCCGCGCTACCGCGTCAATCACCAGGGTGTCATCGGCGCGAAATTTCTGTGGGGGCTGAAGGTGGGTAAGCGCACGGCCCTGGCTTTTTTCGGCATAACCAATCAGCGCCGAGACTGCCCGAAGCGCAAGTGTTGCGCCGTCCAGTTCATAGGCGGCAAGAGAGATCACGCCAAGCCTTGACTTCAACAGTTCAGTACCGCGCGCCGCATCGAATTCCCATGGCGGCCGCATGCAGGCGCTCATGCCAAGCTGCGATCGCAGCGCTGATGTTTCGCTCAGCAGAATTTCAGCGGGCTGAATCTGGGTAAGTAGGTCTTGCCAGCCCGCGGCCCCCGGACTTTCGGCCCCCAAAGCTTCAGCCCAATAGAGTTCGCCACTGGCCACATCACACCAGGCCATGGCGACACGATCTCCCTCGGCTTCAAGGGCCGCACACCAGGCCTGCGCCTTTTCAGGAATGAGGCCAGCCTCATTCATCGTGCCGGGGGTGATCACGCGAACCACTTTGCGCTCAACGGGCCCCTTCGAGGTTGCCGGGTCACCGATCTGTTCGCAGATCGCCACGGACAGCCCACGGCCCACTAATTTTGCAAGATAGCCTTCAGCCGAATGAAAGGGAACGCCCGCCATGGGGATGGGCGCGCCATTGCTCTGACCGCGGGCGGTGAGGGTGATACCCAAAAGCCGTGAGGCGGTCTGGGCATCGTCATAGAAGAGTTCGTAGAAATCTCCCATGCGATAAAACACAAGCATGTCGGGGTACTCGGCTTTGACCGCCAAGTACTGCCGCATCATGGGGGTGTGGCCAGCCGTCATGCGCGGACTAGCTCTCGAGGTCAGCCTTCAGCGCACGCCCTTTGGTGGCCTCAGGCAGTTTGTACTTGGACAGCACGTTCACAAGTTGACCGAAGATCTTGGGCGATGCGCCAATAATGTTTTCACCAAAAAGATAGTCGCCGTCACCTTTGAAGTCGCCAATCAAGCCGCCAGCTTCCGTGATTAACAAACTTCCTGCCGCGGCATCCCAGGGCATGAGGCCCATCTCGAAAAATCCATCAAGTCGCCCACAGGCGACATAGGCAAGATCCAGGGCGGCAGCGCCGGGACGGCGAAGTCCTGCAGTTTTCTGGGTTAGTTCTTTGAACATGGCCACGAAGATGTCCAGGCTTTCAAAGTCGCGGAAAGGAAAACCGGTGCCAATCAGGGCCTCATCCATTCGGTCTCGCTGGGAGACTCGGATGCGTCGGTCATTGAGCATGGCGCCTTTGCCTTTGGAGGCCACGAAGAGATCGTTGTGAACTGGGTCATAGATCACCGCCTGGGTGATCTGGCCACGATGGGCCAGTGCGATCGAGACGGCGTATTGAGGAAAGCCGTGAATGAAATTGGTGGTGCCGTCCAGTGGGTCGATGATCCAGACGTATTCAGACTTGACCTTGCGTTTCCCATGGGCGCCGGCGGTACCTGTTTCTTCGGCAAGGAAGTCATGGTCAGGGTAGGCCGTTGACAGAATTTCAATAATGGCCGATTCCGCAGCCTGATCGACTTCGGTGACGAAATCGTTGGGCGCCTTGCGGCCAACCTTCAGCAGGTCAACGTCAAGGCTTGCACGATTAATGATGGCGCCAGCGCGGCGGGCAGCTTTAACTGCCGTATTGAGCAATGGGTGCATGGTCAGGTCTTTTAAGGAGCGGGGAAAACAGGGCATGATTGCGCCCATGCACGATTCTAAATTCTTTTCCTCGCTTGGTGAGGCTCTGCACCGAATTCGCGTGGTCTTGGTCTCGCCAAGCCATCCGGGCAATGTGGGCTCAACAGCCCGGGCCATGCAGGCCATGGGCTTACGCCAGCTTTTTCTTGTGGGGCCGGAAGATCCGAAAATCGCCATGCGTTCGGACGCTGTGGCCTTGTCTTCGGGTGCCGCCCAGGTGTTGGGTGACTCCCAGGTGACCTCGCTTGAAACTGCGCTGGGCCCGGCCACCTGGAGCTGCGCATTCAGCGCGCGAACCCGGGAGTTCGAGCCGCCACGGCTTTCTCTTGAAAACGCCTGTGAATCGCTGCTCGACCATCTCGCCGAATACCCTGAAGCTCAGGCGGCTTTTGTGTTTGGCGCTGAGCGTTCTGGGTTGACCAATGATCAGATCTTGGCCTGTCGTCATGTCTGCAGTTTTGATGTTGAAGAAAAATTCAGCTCGCTCAATCTTGCGCAGTCTGTTCAGGTGGTGGCTTACGCCATGCGTCGCGCCGCTCGAGCGCGCTGTCAGCCGGCCAAGGCCATGGGGGGTGATGCATCAGCCGCCAACACGGCAGAAAAAGCAGGCAATCTCAGGCCCACGGCCCGGCCCGCAGACCATGCCGCCATTGAACAGCTGCATGATCATCTTGTCGCGGTGGCCCAGCGTGTGGGCTACCTTGATCCGGCCAACCCCGGCCGTTTCGAAGAACGGTTGAAGCGGCTCTTGGCCAGAAAAACCATGTGGGAAGACGAGGTTCAGATGCTTCGGGGGCTTTGCACGGAGATCGAGCGCAACACCTGATACTCTTTCACCATCATGTCAGCCAACCCTTTTGCAACGCTCCGCGAAGACATTCGCGCCATTCTCGAACGAGATCCCGCGGCGCGGAACACCTTCGAAGTCTTGACCTGCTACCCCGGTCTGCATGCTCTTTGGTTGCATCGACTGGCCCACACTTTTTGGAAAACAGGCTTGGCCCCCTTGCGTTGGCTTGCGCGATTCATCGGCATGATTTCGCGCTGGCTGACGGGCATTGAAATTCATCCGGGTGCCCGTCTTGGCCAAGGCGTGTTCATTGATCACGGCATGGGTGTCGTGATTGGCGAGACCACTGAAATTGGTAATCACTGCACCATCTATCAGGGGGTCACCCTTGGCGGCACTTCTTTGGTGAAGGGCAGCAAACGTCACCCCACCCTGGAAGCTCGGGTGGTGGTGGGTGCAGGGGCGAAGGTTCTTGGCCCGTTTACGGTGGGCGAGGGCGCCAAGATTGGCTCCAATGCGGTGGTGGTGAAGGCCGTGCCCAAAGGGGCAACGGTGATCGGAATTCCGGCACGAATCGTTGACGAACAGTACGCCGATTCCATGGCCCGCCAGGTGGAAGGTGATCGTTTTGCGGCCTATGGCGTCATGCCCGGCATGCAAGACCCGGTGGATGTGGTGCTGCATCAGATGCTTGACGAATTAAAACGTCAGCAAGAAGAAATCGACGTTTTAAAAAAGAAGATCTGAACAAAGCTCTGATCAGCGAAGTCGGTCTGAGGCCCAGCAAAATCCAGCAAAACCCAGCGAAGAACTCAAGCGGATCTCAGTAGTGACACCGCCTGCCTGCGGATGCCTTGCGCATCCACCAGCAGGCCTCCTCCTCGAATCAAAGCGCCGTCGTCATTGGTTTCCCAAT
>JBBAQV010000002.1:0-7445 GCA_040400125.1 Burkholderiaceae bacterium | reverse complement strand
TCCACCAGCAGGCCTCCTCCTCGAATCAAAGCGCCGTCGTCATTGGTTTCCCAATCCGGCAAGACCCAGCGCTCTCGGCCATACGCCAGATCATGTCGAGCCGGCCGGTGGGTGTGGCCGTGAATCAGAACCCGCGCATTGAATTTGCTCATCAATTCATTCATGAACTGATCAATAGCCTCAGGGTTCACGTCCATGATGGCCATGCTCTTGGCGGTTTTCTCATGTTCGCTTCGGCTGCGAAGACCCAGCGCAATGGCTCGACGTTGATCAAGCGATTGTTGAAGAAACTGGCTTTGCCATCGAGGGTCTCGAACCTGGTTGCGAAAGGCTTGATAGTCCGTATCGGCCGTGCACCATGCGTCTCCGTGACCTAGGGCAATGGTCTCTCCCGCACATTCAATCCAGGACGGGTCTTGTATCAGCTTGGCGCCCGTGGCTTTTTCAAAGCCCCCACCCAGAAGGAAGTCTCGATTGCCATGCATGAAGAACACCTGCGTTCCCATGCTGGTGAGTTTACGAATTTGAGCGACTGTTTTTAGCGCACATTGTTCGCAGCCGGGGCTTTCCAACTGGTCGTCACCAATCCAGGCGTCGAAGAGATCGCCAAGGATGATGAGCGCCTCGGGTGGCTCAGTGGGCTCAGGTAACTGAGGGGACTGAGGCGCACTTGGCGCCGCATCGTCGGGTTTCGTGAAGAACTGGCAGTCAAGCCAGTTCAAGAAGTGCTGGGTGAGCGAAGGGTTGCTGTCGCTCAGATGAACGTCTGAGCAGATCAGCGCAGAGCGAACCTTGCCAACCAACAAGGGTTGGTTCAACAGGGTGTCGCTCATGGCTTGCGCGGCCTTTACTTGAGGATCTCGGCCTTGATGATTTTGATCGGCTCAAGCGGCACATTTTGATGAAAGCCGCTGTTGCCGGTTTTTACGCCTTTGATCTTGTCGACCACGGCCGTGCCGTCCACGACTTTGCCGAACACGGCATAGCCCCAGCCACTGGAGGTAGGCGCCGAGAAGTTGAGAAAGTCGTTATCAGCCACGTTAATAAAGAACTGGGCACTGGCCGAATGAGGGTCGCTGGTGCGTGCCATGGCCACGGAATACTTCACATTCTTCAGGCCATTGTCGGCCTCGTTTTTGATGGGCGCCTTGGTGGGCTTTTGGTTCATTTTTTCATCAAAGCCGCCGCCTTGAATCATGAAGTTGTCCATCACGCGATGAAAGATGGTTCCGTCAAAGTGTCCCGAGGTGACATAGGCCGCAAAGTTTTCGGCCGTCTTGGGGGCCTTCTTGGCATCCAGTTCAAGGGTGATGTCACCCATGGTGGTTTTCATAAGAATTTTCATGCTTGGTCTCCGCTAAAAAAGGAAATGGGTGATGGGTGCTGCTCAGCGCGGCGTCAGAATGCGTGTTGGCCGAATGGCAGGTGTTTTCAACAGGTATTCGAACTTATCACGAGCACTCGGTGAGGGCTCTTTGGCGTTGATGGCGTTCTGATACGAACGGGTGGCAAGGCGTGTGTAGATATCGGCAAGATTTTCGTGGGCTAAGGCGTAATCAGGCCGGTTCAGAATCGCGCGCTCAAGCAGCAGACGGGCCTTGTGCAGGTCATTTTGGTCAACATAAAGCGCGGCCAGGTTGTTGTAGGGTTCCGCAAGTTCGGGGAAGTCTTCGGTGAGCAGTTCAAAGACAATCACGGCCTCAGCAATTCGGCCCGTCTGGGCGGCAATCACGCCTTGCAGAAAACGCCATTGAGGGTCACGCGGCCGTTTGCCAAGATTGAACTCGACCAGGTCCGACGCCTCACGCCATTGTTCGGCCGCAATGAGTTCGCGCGCCTTGGCAATTTCCGGAGACACCGCCGGAGCCATAGGCCGCCCTGAAAGCAACCCCTGACGGGGTGCGGTGGAGGTTTCGGCAGGGGGCGTGCCTGTGGTTTCCACGGTCACGGCGGGGTCGGCCAGCGGGGGCACCGAGGTGGCCAAAATGGGATTGGCCCATGCGGTGGCTGTGCCAAGCGCAAGAAGCGGCCCCAAAACCTTGGTCAGGTGTTTCTGTGTCATTCCCATAAAATGCGCAGGATGGCCTTAAAACCAACCCTAAAACTTGATCGCCTCAGTCTAGCATGGTGAATTCTTGAAGATTTTCAATACCTTAAGCCGCTCGAAGGTTGAATTTGTCCCCATCGAACCGGGGCGAGTTCGCATGTATGTCTGCGGCATGACGGTCTACGATTTCTGCCATATCGGCCATGCCCGGGTCATGGTCGTCTTTGACATGGTGAGCCGCTGGTTTCGGGCCAAAGGGCTTGATGTCACCTACGTTCGAAACATCACTGACATCGACGACAAGATCATTAAGCGTGCTGTTGACAACGGCGAGCCCATCTCTGCGCTCACCCAGCGTTTCATTGATGCGATGAATGAGGACTCTCGTGCACTGGGAGTGCTGCCTCCTGATCACGAGCCAAGGGCAACCGACTACGTGCCCCAGATGCAGGCGGTGATTCACGCACTGGAGACCAACGGCCTTGCCTATCAGGCCCAGCTTCCGGACGGGCAGCCTGGTGATGTGAACTATGCAGTCCGCAACTTTGATGGCTACGGGAAGCTTTCCGGCAAGTCGCTCGACGAGCTGCGTGCGGGCGAGCGGGTGGCGGTGGGCGACGGCAAACGAGACCCGCTTGATTTCGTTTTGTGGAAACGCGCCAAACCCACCGAGCCTGCCGAGGTGATCTGGGATTCGCCATGGGGGCCGGGCCGTCCTGGCTGGCATATTGAATGCTCAGCCATGAGCTGTGAGCTTCTTGGCAAGCACTTTGATATCCATGGCGGCGGCGCCGATCTTCAGTTTCCTCATCATGAAAATGAGATCGCACAGTCCGAAGGCGCCTATTCCAAAGAGACCGGCAAGCCCTTTGTGAATCTCTGGATGCATAATGGTTTTGTCAGGGTTGACGACGAAAAAATGTCCAAGTCTTTGGGTAATTTTTTCACCATCCGCGAGGTTCTTGAAAAGTTTGACCCGGAGGTGGTTCGCTTTTTCATTCTTCGAGCGCACTATCGCAGCCCCTTAAATTATTCCGATGCTCATCTGGAAGACGCCCGTCAGGGCCTGGCTCGGCTCTACACCGCATTGGCAAGCGCCCAAGGCCTTGAAGGTGAACCCAAGGAAGATCCGGCCGATCAGGAATCAGTCGCCGCAGAGCGTGCTTTCACGCAAGCCATGGACGACGACTTCAACACCCCGGTGGCCATTGCCGCGCTCTTTGACCTTGCCAGCTTGGTGAACAAGTCGGCCGATTCGGCTCAGAGGGCTTCCCGGGCTTGTGTCTTGCGGCGTTTGGGCACTGTTTTGGGGCTTCTGGGGCGTCCCCCGGCCGACTTCGCCCAATCAGGCAGCCAGGGGCTGGATAAGGCCCAGATTGAGGGCTTGATTGCCGAGCGAACGCTGGCCAAGCAAGCCAGGAATTTCGCCAAGGCCGACCAGATTCGCGCCGAATTGCTGGCCCAGGGCGTGGTCTTGGAAGACAGTGCTGCCGGCACAATCTGGCGTATGGGCTGAGGTTGTAAGACAATACGCCTTCGATGAGTCGAGGAAGCAAAAAACAGTGAGCACATCAGCGAACGCCCCAGCGGCACCAGCGAAGCAGACCTTTCTTGATTTTGAGCAGTCCGTGGCTGAACTCGAGACCAAGATCGACGAGCTTCGCTTTGTTCAGTCGGACTCCGCGGTGGATATTTCTGACGAAATTGACCGCCTGAAAGAAAAAACCGAGACCCAGCTGAAAGACATCTACACCAAGCTCACCCCTTGGCAGATTTCACAGGTGTCACGCCATCCTCAGCGGCCCTACACCCTGGATTACATCGGCCTCATGTTCACCGACTTCCATGAGCTTCATGGTGATCGATCGTTTGCCGACGACCCTGCCATTGTGGGCGGCCTGGCCCGATTCAATGGCGAGAGTGTCATGGTGATTGGCCATCAAAAAGGGCGCGACCTGAAAGAGCGCACCTACCGTAACTTCGGCATGCCGCGGCCTGAAGGCTATCGAAAGGCTCAGCGGCTGATGGAACTCGCCGAGAAATTCAATATTCCCGTGATCACTTTGGTGGACACCCCAGGTGCTTATCCAGGCATTGGTGCGGAAGAGCGTGGCCAGTCTGAAGCGATTGGCCGCAACCTGATGGTGATGGCGGGGCTTCGCGTGCCGATTGTTTCGGTGATTATTGGCGAAGGAGGCTCTGGCGGTGCGCTGGCCATTGCGGTCAGCGACACCTTACTGATGCTGCAATACGCCACCTATTCCGTGATTTCGCCCGAAGGCTGCGCATCGATTCTTTGGAAGAGCGCCGCCAAGGCACCGGAAGCCGCCGAGACGCTTGGCATCACGGCCACACGGCTCAAGTCCTTGGGATTGGTTGACAAAATCGTCACCGAACCACTGGGTGGCGCGCACCGAGATCCGCAGCAAACCGCTGACACCCTAAAGCGCGCGATTGCCGACGCGCTTCGTGGCTTCCACAACGTGAGCCCAGAAAAATTGGTCGCTCAGCGGTACGACCGTATCCGTGCCTTCGGCAAGTTCAAGGAAATCAAGGCCTCTTAATCATGACCATGCCCTTGGTGGTGGGGCTTTCGGGGGGTCTTGATTCCACGGTGCTTCTGCATCTGATGCATCAGATGCAGCGAAAGCTTCCTCAGCTTTTCGCGCTCTCGGCCATTCATGTTCACCATGGCTTACAGCCTGCTGCCGATGATTTTGCGCAACAGTGTCAGCATCTTTGCGAAGCGTTGAAGGTGCCGCTTCGCGTGGTCAGGGTGGAGATTCCGAAGGACAACATTGCCCAGCAAGGGCTTGAGGCTGCTGCTCGTCGGCACCGCTATCAGGCTTTTGCAGACCATCTTCCCGCGGGTGCTGTTTTGGCGCTCGCTCATCATCGAGACGACCTTCTCGAGACCGCTCTCTTGCAGTGGATTCGGGGTGCGGGGCTAGAGGGCTTGTCAGCCATGACGCGTCTTTCGGTGATGGACCTTGGATCTCGATCGATCACCCTCTGGCGACCACTTCTTGATCAAGGCCGATCATCACTTCACGCTTATGCCCTAAGCGAAGGCCTTCACTGGGTTGAGGACCCGAGCAATGCCGACCTGGATCTTGCCCGAAATCGAATTCGACACGAGGTCATGCCGGTTCTTCGAGACTTGCGCCAGGGCGCGGATTCCGCCATGGCACGAAGCATTGCCCACCTTCAGACAGCGCGTGACCTTTTGGAATTGGTGACTGACCAAACCCTCCATGAGTGCGCGCTGAGCGACGGCCGGCTAAGCCTTGGCCCACTGATGGAACACGACCAAGCCTTGGCCGCTCGCGTCATTCGCGGGTGGCTTCGTGCCCAGGGTGCGCCAACGCCGCCCGCTCGGCGGCTTGGCGAACTCTTGCGGCAGATCGTGACCGCCAAGGAACCCAGGGCGCAGATGGATCTCACCGACCCGGCCACCGGCGTGCTCTGGCAGGTGGTTCGTTCCGGAGATTTTTTAGAGATTCGGCGATAATTCGGGGCTTCGTGCTTGAAATCTTGAAACCTTGAAAATTGTTGAATCATGGCGTTAATCGTTCATAAATACGGCGGCACCTCGATGGGTTCCACCGAGCGCATCAAAAATGTTGCGCGCAGAGTGGCCAAATGGCAAAGGGCCGGGCATCAGGTGGTGGTGGTTCCCTCGGCCATGTCGGGTGAGACCAATCGCTTGTTGGGGCTTGCCAAAGAAATTTCAGACCGTCCAGACCCCCGCGAGCTTGACCAGATTGCCTCCACTGGCGAACAGGTGTCGGTAGGGCTTTTGGCCATTGCCCTGCAGGCGCAAGGGGTGAAGGCCAAGAGCTACACGGGCTGGCAGGTTCCAGTGAAAACCGATTCCGCATTCACCAAAGCCCGAATTGAATCCATTGACCAAGACCGAGTTCGCGCTGATCTTGATCAGGGCCATGTGGTGGTGATCACGGGTTTTCAAGGCATCGACCCCAACGGAAACATCACCACGCTGGGGCGTGGTGGCTCGGACACCTCGGCGGTGGCGGTTGCCGCAGCACTGAATGCCGAGGAATGCCTGATCTACACCGACGTTGACGGTGTCTACACCACCGACCCCCGAGTGGTGCCGGAGGCGCGCCGTCTTGACAAAGTCACCTTCGAAGAAATGCTCGAGATGGCCAGCCTGGGGTCCAAGGTCTTGCAGATTCGTTCGGTGGAATTTGCCGGCAAATACAAAGTGAAGACCCGGGTGTTGTCGAGCCTAACCGACCCTGACATTCCACTTGCAGAGGAAGCGCATTCGGGCACTCTGATCACGTACGAGGAAGATGAAACCATGGAACAAGCTGTTATTTCTGGCATTGCGTTCAATCGCGACGAGGCAAAAATCACGGTGGCGGGCGTGCCCGACAAACCCGGCATTGCCTACAAAATTCTTGGCCCCGTTGCCGAGGCCAACATCGACGTGGACATGATTATTCAAAACGCCAGCCACGACGGAACCACCGACTTTTCATTCACCGTTCACCGCAACGAACTTGATAAAGCGCTGGAGGTCTTAAACGCCAAGGTGCAGCCAGAGATCAAAGCCAGGTCGATCAGTGGTGCGAAAGATATTTGCAAGGTCTCGGTGGTGGGAATTGGCATGCGCAGCCACGTGGGCATCGCCAGCCAGATGTTTCAAACGCTTTCAAATGAAGGCATCAATATCCAGATGATCTCCACCAGTGAGATCAAGATTTCCGTGGTGATCGACGACAAATACATGGAACTGGCCGTCCGTGCATTGCACAAGGCGTTTGGGCTAGAATCCTAACCTGGCTGTACTACTGGAGACGTGACCGAGAGGCCGAAGGTGCTCCCCTGCTAAGGGAGTATGTGCCAAAAGCGCATCGAGGGTTCGAATCCCTCCGTCTCCGCCAAATCGACCGGCATGCTAACTCGGCTTCGCTCCATTGGGCATATGAGACACCAATTACTTAGGTTTTTGCTAGCAATTGTCAGTGCCCAGATGCTTGTCGTGTCGGTAGCGGGCGCTCGCATGGCCGTCAACGACGACTTTCACGTTGCTCAAGACCACCAGCTTGCGCAAGAACATCATCATCACGACGCATTCTCTATCCACTTTGATCACGACGATTACTCGGGCTCTCATGTGCATGCCGCAGACAGTTTTCAGCCTGCCGCTCTTTTCGCTGACGATGCCTTAGCGCTTCGCCCTCTTGGCTCCAACCAGCGCTTTCGCGCCGGTTCATCCCCTCCGCCTGATATCTTCCTTGACGGGCTCTTGCGCCCACCGCAGACACTCCTTTGACCCCTGATTCGCCGCTCCTCTGAACCGGGGCGGTCTTCATTCGTTTTCAAAGGAGTCTTCATGAGATTGAGTATTTCCCAAAAATTTGGGTTG
>JBBAQV010000001.1:73350-80292 GCA_040400125.1 Burkholderiaceae bacterium | reverse complement strand
ATGAGATGGAGATGATGAACCGCCACATCCGCGCTAAGCCGAAGCCCCTCGTGCTTGGCCTGTCGCACGAGTTCAATTCCGGCAGCCGATGACAGTCGGCAGAGATGAACACGAGCACCCGTGGATCGCATCAGCTCAAAGATGGTCTGCAGGGCAATGGTTTCGTTGGCCACAGGAATTCCTGGAAGACCCATCCGACCCGAGACCACGCCGGAGTGAGCCACGCCCGTTCGGCCAATCCATGGGTCCATGGGATAAAGCCAGACCGCATCATCAAAGGTGCGCGCATATTGCATGGCCCGAAGCAGCACCTGGGTGTTCACAATCGGATTAGGGCCCTGAGAAAAACCAATGCAGCCTGCCTCCGAGAGCTCGGCCATTTCGGTCAGCTGTTCGCCTTTGAGCGCTGTGGTGAGTGCGCCCAAGGGGTGAACGTGGGCCTGGGTCAGATTGCGGGCGCGATGCTTCAACATCTCGACAAGCCCTGGCTCGTCAAGCGGAGGGTCGGTGTCCGGCGGGCAAACCAGCCGGGTGACGCCGCCCGCAATGGCGGCCCGCATTTCGGATTCAAGGGTTGCCTTGTATTCAAAGCCGGGCTCTCGAAGACGTACCGACAAATCAATCAGGCCAGGGCAGATCAGGCTGTTGCTGGCATCAATCACATCATCAGGCTCAAAACCATCAAGCTTGTGACCCGGGGGAGTCATCGCCACCAGGCTGCCGTCAGCAATCCAAAGGTCGAGTCGTTGGTCGACCTGATTGGCCGGATCAATAAGATGCCCACCCTGGATCAGCAGTCGAGGCAAGGTGGCCGGCACCGACATCATTCGTGTGGTCTTGGTTGAAAGCGTGTTCATGATGTTTTCGCCTCCGCCAACATACTCATCACCGCCATTCGAACGGCGATTCCAAAGGTGACCTGAGAAAGGATCACGGACTGCACCCCATCGGCCACGGCGGAGTCAATCTCGACGCCACGGTTCATCGGCCCTGGGTGCATCACGATGGCATCGGGTTTGGCCAGATGGAGCTTGTCTTCAGTCAGCCCGTAGTGCTTGAAATATTCCTGGGTGGAAGGCAATAGCGCTCCGCGCATCCGTTCGTTCTGAAGGCGCAGCATGATGACCACATCCACATCGCGCAGCCCCTCTTTGAGGTCGGTGTAGACCTGAAGCCCCATTTCTTTCAGCCCAGAAGGGAGCAGGGTGAGCGGTGCAATGGCTCTTACCTCGGGTACGCCCAGCGTGGTTAACGCATGAATATTGGAACGGGCCACACGAGAGTGAAGAATATCGCCAACGATGGCGACTCGAAGGTTATGAAAATCGCCTTTGAAATGCTGAATGGTGAAGGCGTCAAGAAGGGCCTGGGTCGGATGGGCGTGTCGTCCATCCCCCGCGTTCATGATGCGGATATGAGGCGCGACCTGATTAATATGTTTGGCAATCAGGTAAGGTGCGCCGCTTTGGCCATGACGGACCACAAACATGTCCGCCTTCATTGCCGCCAGGTTGTCGATGGTGTCGAGAAGGGATTCGCCCTTGGCGGTGCTTGACGCCTGGACATTCAGGTTCACGACATCCGCAGACAGCCGCTTGGCGGCAATTTCAAAGGTTGTTCGTGTTCGAGTGGAATTTTCAAAAAACAAATTGAACACGCTTTTGCCCATCAGGAGCGGGGCATTGATGACCTCTTTGGGGTCATTGGGGTTCAGAAATGTTTTTGCCCGATCAAGAATTCTTAAAACCAGCGCCTTGGGAAGGCCCTCCGTGGTGAGCAGATGGATGAGCTCGCCGTCGCGGTTAAGTTGAATGGATCTGGGCATGAGCTGGAAGTGTATCGAAAACCGACTGCAAAAGGATGGCCGCCGCCTCGGCATCGATTGGGGCATGACCCGGCGCAAGCGCTGAAGTCCAGCGCTCATCCACCATCGTCACCTCCAGGCCAAAACGGCCGCGAAGCTGATTGGCAAACCTCTCGCAACGCCGGGCAAAGGGGTGGTCTTGGCCATCGGGGTAGCGAGGTAGGCCCACAATCAGGCGGTTGGGCTGCCACTCCGCTAAGAGTGACTCAATTTTCGCAAAGCGGGCGTCTCGCCGCTCCTCGTCGATAACAGCGAGCGGGCGAGCCCCCCCCGTGATGGTGTTGCCAATGGCCACCCCAATACGCTGTTCACCGAAATCGAAGGCCATGAGGGTCTGCCCCTCCATGGCCGGGTCAGGCATGACCCGCGACACCCGAAAAGTGCAGTGGGTCCACCCCGAGAAGCCGAAACGCATAGGCGAAGCGCTCTTCCGAGGGAATGTCAAACATGAGTGACGTGTCCGTTGCTGGAACCGTAAGCCAGGCGTTACCCGCTAGTTCTTGGTCAAGTTGGCCTTCGTCCCATCCGGCGTAACCGAGAGAGACGAACACCCGTTCCGGCCCACGACCGGAGGCGGTTGCCTCAAGGATGTCGCGGGAAGAGGTGAGTCCCATGATGTCGTTCAAGACCAGGGTGGAGCTCCATTTGCCCACGGGCTCATGCAACACAAACCCGCGGTCTGTCTGAACTGGGCCACCTAAAAACACCGGTGCCTCGCCAATCGGGCCGTAACTTGGCCGGCCACGGACCGAGATGGCGTCCGATGCAGGGGGGCTAAGGTCGATACGGTCAAAGAGGTTGCCAAGGTTCAGTTCGGAGGGCCGATTCACGATCAATCCCATGGCGCCCTTCGGGGTATGTTCCGCAAGATAAATCACGGTTCCGTCAAACTGGGGGTCAGTCAAACTGGGCATGGCCACGAGATAATGATGGGCCAGAGATGAGAAGTCGGCGATCGGCTTGTCCATTGGCTTGATTTTAACCCCAGCACCCTAGAAAACAAGACCTTCATGGCAAATCCACTGCAGCCCGTTCAACCCGCATCTGTGCTTGTCTGGCTTCGACGTGATCTGCGCCTGAACGACCACGCTGCACTTCATGCTGCACTCAAAAGACAAGGACCGATTCAGCTGGTGTTTATCTTTGACACCACCATCTTGCACGCGATCCCCGGCTGGAAAAAAGGAAGCACCATCGACGATCGTCGGGTCGGATTCATTCATGCAGCGCTTGAGCAGATCAAAGAATCACTCAACGAGGCCGGTGGCGATCTCGCCGTTCATGTGGGCAACCCCGTCGAACTGATTCCCTTGATTGCGCAGCAGATGCGCGCCTCTTGCGTGGTTGCCGCCCATGACGATGAGCCCGCCGCAAGGCGGCGCGATGATGACGTCCGGCAAGCGCTGGAGGATCTTGGTGTGGAGTGGGTCACGGTCAAAGACCAGTGCATCTTTGAGCGACACGAGGTTCTGACAGGGGCGGCAAAACCATTTTCGGTGTTCACGCCCTATAAAAACGCATGGCTCAAGCGCCTGACGGCCGATGACATCGCCGAACGAAATACGGGTGTCATGGTGCGCCAAGGGAAGATCGTCATTCAAGACCCTTTGAAATCCCGCCTTCGTCCTGCGATGTCCGGCGGGGCAGAGCCTACCCCGCTGCCGTCACTCGAGTCGATGGGGTTTTCTTCAGGCAACCTTCATGCGCTTGGAATACCGCTGGGAGCCACAGGCGCCGATATGCTGTTTCATGACTTCCAATCGCGAATCAAGGACTACAAAACAGCACGCGACTTCCCCGGAATTAAAGGGCCCTCCTACCTTTCGATGCACCTTCGATTTGGAACCATCGCCATTCGTGAACTGGTCCGATTTGCATGGGCCGCCAGCCGTGATTCTTCGCAATCGGAGGGAGCGTCCACCTGGCTTTCCGAACTGATCTGGCGTGATTTCTACATGCAGGTGCTTTTTCATCACCCCCATGTCGCCGACCGAAGCTTTCGGCCCGAATACGATCAGATCCAATGGCTTGAGGGCCCGGAATCGGACCGCCTGTTTCGCGCATGGTGCGAGGGGCGGACAGGCTTTCCGCTCGTCGATGCCGGAATGCGTCAGCTGAATGCCACGGGTTACATGCACAATCGGCTGCGCATGGTCGTTGCCTCTTTTCTAACCAAAGACCTTGGCATTGACTGGCGCCGAGGCGAGGCTTATTTCGCATGGAAACTCAATGACTTTGATCTCTCCGCCAACAACGGAGGGTGGCAGTGGGCGGCTTCGAGTGGCTGTGATGCCCAGCCCTACTTTCGTATTTTTAATCCGGTGACCCAGAGTGAGAAATTTGACCCGAAGGGCAGCTTCATTCGACGTTACGTTCCAGAAATTAGCGCATGGCCTGATCGATGGATTCACGCACCCTGGGAGGCCCCAAGTCAGGTCCTTACCGAACATGGCCTGCGCCTTGGCGACCCCTATCCGATGCCGGTCGTGATGCACGACCAGGCACGGGTCAAAACCTTGCTGCGTTACGGTGTTGTGAAAAAAGCAGGGAGTACGTCCGTGGGTTCCACCCCCCCCAGCTGAGGAGGCAGAATGAGACGTTATCGTCTTGTGAAGAATTCGCCCTCGGTTAGATCTCAACCATTTCGAAATCTGATTTTTGCGCACCGCACTCTGGACAGGCCCAGGTGATGGGAACATCTTCCCATTTGGTTCCCGGCGCGATGCCGTCGTCCGGCCAGCCGGTGGCTTCGTCATAGATCCAGCCGCAGATCAAACACATATACGTTTTCATGAATGAACACTCCCTGAAATTTCGACAGCCGCAATCCGTCGACCGCCATAACCACTTAGAATTCCCACAGTTTATCCTCAAGCGTCCCTGAAAGCTCGTCATGCCCCAACAGAACACCAGCCAGAGCGAAGCGCTCTTTCGTGAAGCCCAGAAAACCATTCCCGGCGGCGTGAACTCTCCGGTTCGCGCCTTCCGTTCAGTGGGCGGTACACCTCGGTTTTTTGCGAAAGCCAAAGGGCCCTTCGGCTGGGATGCCGACGGCAACCGCTATGTCGATTACATCTGCTCATGGGGGCCCGCCATCGTGGGTCACGCCCATCCCGACGTCATTCAGGCTGTGCAAAAAGCAGCCGAACACGGCCTGTCGTTCGGTGCGCCAACGGCGGGCGAGGTGGAACTTGCCGAATGGCTAAGAGACCACCTGCCCTCCATGGAAATGACACGACTCACCTCGTCGGGAACCGAGGCCACCATGTCGGCGATCCGCGTTGCTCGCGGATTCACCGGGCGCGACAAGATCGTAAAATTTGAAGGCTGCTACCACGGGCATGTGGACAGCCTTCTGGTGAAAGCGGGCTCTGGGCTTCTGACATTTGGCAATCCCACCTCAGCCGGTGTGCCGGAGTCCGTGGCAGCCGACACCATTGTTCTGGATTACAACGACATCAACGCGGTGAACCAATGCTTCCAGGAACATGGCAGCGCCATTGCCGGGGTCATCGTCGAGCCCGTGGCGGGCAACATGAATCTGGTCAAACCCATCCCGGGTTTTCTGGAAGCGCTCCGTGCGCAGTGCGACCAGCACGGTTCCGTCTTGATTTTCGACGAGGTCATGACCGGCTTTCGCGTGAGCGCTCAAGGAGTCCAAGGTGTCTGCGGTGTTCGACCCGACCTCACCACGCTGGGCAAGGTGATTGGTGGTGGCATGCCCATGGGTGCCTTCGGTGGACGCCGCGAGATCATGCAATGCGTTGCGCCCCTGGGCCCCGTCTATCAGGCGGGAACGCTCTCCGGCAACCCAATCGCGGTGGCCGCTGGGCTTGCAACCCTGAGGATTGTTAGCCAGCCAGGCTTTTACGAAAGGCTCACCAAACTGACCAGCAACCTGATGTCAGAACTTCAAAGCATTGCGCGTGAGTCGGGCGAAACCGAATTCTGCGCCGACAGCATTGGCGGCATGTTTGGCATCTACTTCAGCGCGAACCCGCCAACGACCTTCGAGCATGTCAATGCCTCGAACCGCGAACAGTTCAATCGCTTTTTTCATGCCATGCTCACCCGAGGTGTCTATCTTGCCCCCTCGGCATTCGAAGCCGGCTTTCTTTCGATTGCTCACGAGGGTGAGGCGATTGACCACACCCTTCAGGCCGCACGCGAGAGCTTCCGGGAGATCCGAGTCAAGGCCTAGCCCCGGTGAAACTGCGCGGACGATTCGCCCCATCACCCTCTGGAGCCCTTCATCTCGGCTCACTGGTGACCGCGCTTGCCAGCTGGCTAGATGCCAAGGCCAATGGCTACGCATGGCTGGTTCGTATCGAAGACCTGGATGAGCCAAGAAACGAAGAGGGCGCAAGTCAGCTGATTCTTACCCAGCTTAAGGCCCACGGCCTTCGTTGGTCGCCTTGGCCATCAGGCGCAGCAGGCCATGCCACACCGGAGACCCGCTGGACCCAAGAGGGCGTGATGTTTCAAAGCCTTCGACAGAGTGCTTATGAGGCTGCACTGGTTGATCTTGTGCAGCGAGGGCTTGCCTATTCCTGCACCTGTTCACGCAAACGCTTGCAGCATGCCGTTGAGCTTGGCAAAACGGGTTACAACCCGGACGGCGAGATTTTGTATCCAGGCTTTTGTCGGCCGATGACCGCTGAGCCTCGATCCATCGAAGACGCCCTGGATTTTTTTCGATCATCCCAACAACCCGGCGTCGCATGGCGTTTTCGAAATTCCAACGGCGATGATTTCATTCTCAAACGCTCCGATGGTTTCTGGGCCTACAACTTTGCGGTGGTGATTGATGATGAATGTCAGGGCATCACCCACATTGTGCGAGGCGATGACCTCATTCATGCGGCCCCCCGGCACTCCGCATTGCGCGCGGCGCTCGGCTATCGCGAACCGAAGCTGATGCACATCCCCGTGGTGAAGAATGACCAGGGCGAGAAGTTATCAAAACAGACGCATGCCCTTGCACTTCGCACCGATCATCCTGAAATTATTCGACTTCAGCTTGAATGCGCCTGGTCTCACCTTGAACTGCAGATGCCCGTTGGCTGGATCGAACGGGT
>JBBAQV010000001.1:0-73250 GCA_040400125.1 Burkholderiaceae bacterium | reverse complement strand
CGGCTCGAGCCTCGCCCCTGGAAAGAGGATTCGCTGCGACCACTCGAGGGCAGATCAAGGGTCTGACGATCGATTGATTTTTTGACAAGCTTTTCAATGTCGCCAAGTATGCGTTGGTCTTCCGACACCATCAACGACATGGCAATGCCACTTGCGCCGGCGCGGCCCGTTCGGCCAATCCGGTGGACATAATCTTCCGGCGAGTGGGGCAGGTCGTAATTGATCACCGCAGGCAGTTCGGCAATATCCAGGCCGCGAGCTGCAACATCTGTGGCGACCATGACCTCGACCTCGCCTTTTTTAAACTTTTCAAGGGTAGCCAGTCGTTCAGACTGGGTTTTGTCACCATGGATCGCGTCGGCGGGGATACCCTCGCGCAGGAGCTCTCGGGCCAGGCGACTGGCGCCGATTTTCGTATTGGTAAAGACAATCACCTGCCGCAGACCTTGAGACTTCACCAGATGGGCCACTGCGGCACGTTTGGCCTCATGGCTTTGAACCTGATAAACAATCTGGGTGACATTTTCTGCCGTGGCATTGCGAGCGGCAACCTCAATCACCACAGGGCTGTCATTCAAAAAGGTCTTCGCGAGCTTGCGAATCTCTGGCGAAAAAGTGGCGGAAAAGAGAAGGCTTTGCCGGGCTTTGGGCAGCAAATTAACGATGCGTTGCAGATCAGGCAGGAACCCCATGTCCAGCATTCGATCGGCCTCATCAAGCACCAGTACCGAGACCGACGACAAGGACACGGTTTTCTGCTGCACATGGTCCAGCAGACGGCCAGGAGTGGCGATCAGAATTTCCACGCCCGCGCGAAGCTGAGCCGTTTGTGGATTCATATCAATGCCACCAAAGACCACGGCACTTTTGAGTGGGACATACTTGGTGTAGGTGCTCACGTTCTGAGCAATCTGGTCGGCGAGTTCCCGTGTGGGGGCCAGCATCAGGGCGCGGACAGGGTGTCGCGCCGGTGACATGCTGGCCGAGGCAAAGGGCATCAGCCGTTGCAAAATGGGCAAGGTGAAGGCCGCGGTCTTTCCGGTGCCTGTCTGAGCGGCGCCCATGACGTCGCGACCCGAAATCACCACGGGGATGGCTTCGGCCTGAATGGGAGTGGGGGTGGTATAGCCGACTTCGGCAATTGCCCGCATAAGATCTGGATGCAGGCCAAAAGAATCAAAACTCATTCAGGCATTATCCACGATGTTGGGCTAAAAAGACCGAAATGAACCCCCGAATTCACCAACTTATTCCACTGACCTTCGTCCTGATCTGGAGCTCCGGGTTCATTATTGCCCGCTTCGGCATGCCTCATGCCGAGCCCATGACATTCTCTTTCATGAGATTTGTCGGCGTGCTGCTGGTGATGATCCCCGTGGTGCTCATCGCCCGCCCCCAATGGCCGAGCCGATCTCAGATTCAGCACATCAGTGTCGCGGGCCTGCTGCTCCAGGCGGGCTACCTTGGCGGCGTCTGGGCCGCCGTTCGGCACGGCATGTCTGCGGGTCTCGTGGCCCTGATGATGGGGCTGCAGCCGATCCTCACCGCGTGGCTTTCCGGCCTTTTGCAAGAAACCATCACTCGGCGGCAATGGCTTGGCCTGGCCTTGGGCCTTTTGGGCGTCGGGTTGGTGGTCGTCACCAAGATTTCTGTAGCGAACCTGTCGCTGCTCAGCGTCGCACTTGCCGTTCTTGCTCTGGCCAGTATCACCGCGGGGACGCTTTACCAGAAGAAATTCTGCCCCGAGTTTGATCTTCGCGCGGGATCGGTCATTCAGTTTTCGGCATCGGCACTGGCCTGTCTTCCCTTGATGTTTCTCTTTGAGACACGAACCATCGACTGGCATCCCGAACTGATTGGCGCGCTGCTCTGGGGGATCTTCGGTTTGTCGATCGGCGCAATCTCGCTGCTGTTTTTAATGATTCGTGAGGGCGCCGCAACCCGGGTGACCAGCCTGCTTTACCTCACGCCTCCAACCACGGCGGTGATGGCGTGGTTCCTTTTTGATGAACCGATTACACTGGTGATGGTCTTAGGAACACTGCTGACCATCTGGGGGGTATGGTGGGTGGTGTCGATTCAAAGGCCGCATCATTCACAAGGAAAGGAATCCTCATGAAGTTTCAACGTTTTATTCAAGTGGGCATGGTGTCATGCCTCATGGCTTCACTCCCCATCACAGCGTCAGCGCAGTTCGCGAAAAAAGAAGACGCCATCAAATACCGTCAGAGCGCCTTTGCCTTAATGGGCAACCATATGGGCCGCATTGGCGCCGTGACCAAAGGTGAAGTTCCCTTCAATGCCGCCGAGGTTCAAAAGAGCGCCGCCTTAATCGCCACGCTCTCGGAACTGCCTTGGTCTGCTTTTGGTCCAGGCACTGAGGGTGGAAAAGCCAAGCCTGCCATCTGGAAAGAAGGCGACAAAGTGAAAGCTGGAGCCGACAAGTTCATGAAGGCTGCGGCTGACCTGAATACGGCCGCCAAGTCGGGAAATCTTGAGCAAATCAAGAAGGCGTTTGGCGCCACAGGCCAGAGCTGCAAGGCCTGTCACGACAGCTACAAAGACAAGTAAGCCACTCCGCTGGCCACAAGGGCTGCAATCACTGCGGCCCTTGTGCGAATGACCCAGTCGTCTCGCGAGGCTTTCACGGCCAGGCTGGCGTCCACCATCTGATCCCCCGAAATCATCGGTCGAATCAGGTCGTGACCCCGCACCACCCGGTGCACAACAATCGCAGCCAGATGCAAGACCACCAAACCAATCAGAAACCATTCCAGTGATTGATGCGCCCAGCTGGCAAACTCAACGGTTGCAACACTGGCGTGCTTCACCATCGGGCCATCAAAGGCAATTTCATCGCTGGTGAACAACCCAAGCGTTGCCGCCGCTGAAAACATCGCCATCATGGCCAGCACGGACAGTGTGGCCAACGGGTTGTGTCCCACTGGGGTGGGCTCGAGGCCGCGCAGCTGATCGCGAATGGCCCGAGGGCCCTTCACAAATGAACTGAACCGGGCGTGTTCGGGCCCCACAAAACCCCAGATCAATCGAAACCCAAGAAGCGTCAAAACAAGATAGCCAAATCGCATGTGCCACACCATGGCATTGCCACCAATCTTGACGGAGATCCAGGCTCCGAAAACGCCGAAGGCGAGCAGCCAATGAAAGAGACGGGTGGGAAGATCCCAGACACGAATGCGGCGTTGTCCAGCGAAAGAAGAATTCTGCATAAGGCTGAAGTCTGCGCTTAAACGAGCCCAGAAACCTTGATCAGAATCAGAAGACCAACAAGCGCCACCATCGCCCAGCCAAGGCGATCCACCCAGTCTTGAAGGGCATCTTCCATTCTGGCGCCGCCCCACTTCATCAGGCCCGCCACCAAAAAGAAACGCGCGCCTCGACCAATCAGGGATGCCAAGGTGAACGGCAAGATCGCCATGGACATCACGCCCGCAGCCATGGTGAACATCTTGTATGGAATGGGCGAAAAGCCCGCGATGAACACCGCCCAAAAGCCGTAGTCAACAAACCAGGTTTTGGCCAGCTCGAATGATTCCCAGTAACGGCTGGCCTGCAGCCAGGGTTCAACCCATTGAAAAAAAGATGCGCCGATCCAGTAACCGAAAAGCCCACCCGCCACCGAAGTGATCGTGGTGATGGTGGCGAACCACCAGGCTCGATCCGGTCGGGCAAGACTCATCGGTGCCAACATGACGTCGGGTGGGATCGGAAAAAACGATGACTCGGCAAAGCTGATGCCGCCCAAAAACCACGGGGCTTTCGGATGGCGTGACCACACCATGACGCGGGTATAAAGCGATGAAAACAGGCGCATGGTGCCATTATCGGTCATTCCCTCAACGACCTCATACAATAGTCTGCATGTTGATCCATCAGTATCAAACCAACCGAGACGCCTTTGTTTCGGGCTGTCGCGACGCCTTCGGCGTACCCGCGGCGGTGCTCTTGGCGGGCATGATTGGTTTTGGCGCGCTGGGCCACGCCAGCGGCCTCTCCCTTGAAGTCACCACGGCCACCAGCCTTTTGATGTACGCCCTTCCTGGCCAGGTGGTCTTCGTGGAGATGATTGCACTGGGGGCCTCGGGGCTTGCCATTGCCATGGCCACGGCGCTGACAGCCGCGCGATTTTTGCCCATGACGCTGACCCTGGTGCCGCAGATTCCAAAGCCCGATCGAACAAAATCACTGTATGCCACTGCCCATTTCATTTCGATGACAAGCTGGGCGGTGATGATGCGTGACTTCTCGAAGATCGCACCCGAACGACGCAACGCTTACTTCACAGGATTTGGTTTGACCTGTTGGTCGTCGGGTCTGCCAGGGACGGTGTTGGGTTTTGTCTTGGCGGGATATGTTCCAACGCCCGTCACCATCGGATTGGTCATGCTCAATCCACTCTTCTTTTTCTTGAACTTCACCGAGGTGAAAGCCCAGGGCAGTCGACTGGCACTCTTGATTGGCGGCATCTCCGGGCCCATCGTTTACCAGTTCTCTCCCGCATGGAGCATCCTGATCTGCGGGCTCGTCGGTGGCACGGCCGCCTTCGTGATTGACGAGAGCCTGAAAAAGCGAGGCTAACCCGATGGAGTCCATGCTCAACCTCTCAAAAAACTCCAGCCTATGGATGTGGTCCATCCTGGGGCTGGCCGTGCTGGGTACCTACCTTTGGCGGGGCCTTGGTGTCGCACTCTCTGAAAAGCTGACCCAAGATTCACCACTCTTTCGCTGGATCACCTGTGTGACCTATGCCATGGTGGCTGCATTGGTGATTCGCATCATTGTTCTGCCTGTGGGCCTGCTGGCTGAAATGCCACTGGCCGCAAGGCTAACCGCAACGGGAGTCGCCTTGGTCATCATGCTCAAGATGACCAACGGCCTTGTTCCCGCTCTGATGGCAGGAACCTCTTTGATGATGATCTTCGCCTGGGTGCTCTGAATACCTTCTGAATTCAGCCCCGCATGATGCCTTCGTGCGTGCTGCAGCAGGGCATGCACGAAGAACTATTCGCTGCGGGAATAGACCGTTCGGGAAGGAAAGGGAATTTCAATTCCGTGTTCATCGAAGGCGGTTTTTAACCTGCCCAAAAACGCTCGACGAATAGTGCCCTGCTCCGCCGGCACCACCTTCATTCGGCAACGTAGGATCACGGCGGAGTCGGCCCACTGATCCACGCCAAGGATCTGAACGGGTTCAAGAATTAACGGGCCCAGGGTGGCATCGGCCTGAAGAGACGCGCCCACCGAACGAATCACCTGCTCAACGCGATCAATGGGCTCGCGGTATCCAATACTGACATCGAACATGGCGAATGAAAAATCGCGGCTTTGATTGGTCACCGTCGCAATGACGCCATTGGGAACAAAGTGCACCGCGCCCTGCAGATCCCTTAGACGCACGTAACGCAGGGTGACCTCCTCGACGGTTCCGGACTTCCCACCCACCTCGACGATATCCCCCACCCGAACCTGATTTTCCAGGAGCATGACAAAGCCGGTGAAATAGTCTTTGACCAGACTCTGAGCGCCGAAGCCGACCGCGAGACCCGCCACACCCGCCGTCGCCAGAATTGGGGCAATGGAGATGCCAATTTCAGAGAGCACCAGCATGATGGCCACCGCCGCAATCACGACCGTGGCGATGTAGCGAAAAACCCGCATGAGTGTCTCGACACGCTTGCGCTCTTCGGCATCGGTATTGTTTTGGGTGATTCGACGATTCAGCGTTCGCAAAAGCCGAGCCGAGAAATGCAATAAAAGCCAGGCGGCCAGAAGAATCAGAATGACATTGGTGAGCGACACCAGGACCTTGGCCCAGGCAGGCAGTTCCGACCCAATCTGGGCAACCAACAGACGTTCAACGATATCTTTCATCGTGCCATTCGCATGTGGATGACGAGAAGACTTACTATAACGGGGAAACGATCATCGGTCGTCTTGAATCATGAAACTGAACAAGGTCCTGGCCACTCATGCACATCTCATTTGAAGGCGCCGCAAGCGAAGTCACCGGATCGCGGTATCGGGTTGTGGCCACAGTGCAAGGCCGACCGCTGCAGTTCTTGGTGGACTGCGGGATGTTCCAAGGCGGACGCGACGCCGATGACAAGAATCTTGAATCATTCAAGGTCCCGCCGAGCGAGCTTGACTGGGTGGTGCTGACCCATGCACACATCGACCACAGCGGGATGCTTCCGCGTCTGTGTGCCAAAGGTTTTCGCGGCCCCATTTTCTGCACCCCGGCCACCCTGAGTTTGCTCCAGGTCTTGCTCATGGACAGTGCCCACATTCAGGGCCAGGAGCTGGAGCGGGCAGTGGACCGTCAGGCCAAGGGCAAGTGGCGCGGCCCTTTGCCTGAGCCGCTTTACTCAAGCCTCGACGTTGAGCAGTGTCTCTCGCAGTGCAGGCCCATTTCGTTGCATCAACGCCACTCGATATGTGACGGCGTGGATCTGGAGTTCTTCGACGCCGGGCACATTCTTGGCGCGGCGATCGCCAGAATTCATCTTGCCGATGACGAGGCTCCCGCCGAGAGCGGCCCCAAGCGTCTGGTCTTCACCGGAGACATCGGCACCCGTGATCGGCCTCTGATGAATAATCCCGAACGACTTCCCGATGCGGATGTCTTGGTGATTGAATCGACCTATGGCGACCGCCTGCATCGCTCGCTGCAGAGCACCGAAGACGAGCTGGTCGACATTATTCAGCGGACCATCGCACAGGGCGGTAATGTGATCATTCCCGCGTTTGCCGTGGGCCGCACCCAAGAGATTATCGCCATCCTGATTGACCTGATTCAGAAGCAGCGGCTTCCCTTCCTATCCATCTTCGTGGATTCCCCCATGGCCACCCAGGCCTCGAAGATCACCGAAAAGAATCTTCGCCTGCTCAATGAGCGGACCCAGTCGCTTTATCACTGGCTGGCCGCCCACCCCAACGCGGCCCGGGTGCGCTTCACCGCCGACGTCAACGAATCGAAGGCCCTGAACCAGATTAAGGCAGGCGCGGTGATTCTCTCGGCCAGCGGCATGTGCGAGGCCGGTCGGATTATTCATCATCTTTTTTGGAACCTGCCACGTCCACAATCGGCGGTGGTGATTGCGGGTTTTCAGGCTGCTGGAACGCGCGGCCGTCTGCTGGTGGACGGCCAAAAGACATTGCGTCTGCTTGGTCAGGAGGTTCCCGTGAAGGCGTCGATCCATACGGTGGGAGGGCTGTCGGCTCACGGGGATCAGAGTGATCTACTCTGGTGGTGCCAGGGGTTTGAGCACGAGCCTTCGAAGGTATTCATTACCCACGGCGAACGCACGGCGAGCGAAAATTTCGCGGTCGTGCTTCAGTCCGAACTGGGGTGGAAGGCCCCAATCATTCCCCACCGAGGTCAGCTCTTTCCCTGTTAGAAGGATGTCGCTCTTCGACTGGTTTCCGAGCCGATGCGGCGGATATCGATCAGCCTTAAGTCGCGGTTCGGGAGCGCAGACCCCAGCGCCAGAGTGCTTCAAAGGGCAAGGGAATCACCAAGAAGAAATGCTCAAGGATGGCGAGTGACAATAAGGTGGCCACCAGAACCAGCCGCACGGCCTCCGGGCTTCCCCAGGTGGCCAGACTCACCGCCTGCCACATAGGAACGGCAACAATTAAGGCCGCAACCACCGAGATGGGCAAAAAGAAATTCATCGCCCGCCGGGTGAAATAGGTCTGCAGATATTTCAAATGACTGGGAAGGAAACTCTCATTGAGATTGCGCACGCCAAAATAAACATTCAGCTTGGCGCTCTGCCGCATTGCCCAGAGCACCAGATACGTCCAGAGCCCCACCTGATTAACGCCATCGTGAGTCATCGCCCAGACTGCGGCACCCAAGACCACCAGGGCAAGCTCGTGATGAAGAACAGTTTCGGCTGCGAATCCAAATTTCTTCCAGCCTTTGGCCTCTTCAGGGCAGTCGGTGCGGCGAGTTCCTGTGACATACCCCAGAAGAAAGCCAATCTCCTGCCAAGCCCAGACCAAGACCGCCGACGTAAACGCGCAGTAGGCGGCCCAGACTTCATCCACCTGACTGGTCAGCCGAAGCGCGTAAAGCGCTGCCACCAACACCACCGTGGCACCAAGCATGGTCCATTTAAAGGTGTGGCGCGGCAGGCCATTCAAATAGAGGATGACTCCGGTGCTAAACCACCAAAGAAAAACCGTGTAGAGAGCGGCTAGGATCACCGAAGGCTCACAAAAGATTCATGCATCAACAAGCCGCTCAAAGTCATTCCGCAATGCTCACCAGGTTGGCGCCAGGCGAACATCTTTGGGAAGTTCGTTGTACTTGGCCGGAAGCATGTAAAGACGAGCAAAAACGCCCACCGCATGCAATCCATGCCAGGCACGCTTGGCAAGCCCAACCACACCGCCCTGCTCTCGAGCATCCGCCACACGCCCAGAAATTTCAAGCAGCTTCTGAAAGCCCTCCAGCAGGCGAGGATCATCGAGATTCAGCGTCACTGGAAAGACCTGCTTGGAGATCTCGGTGGTGGTGCGGAACACCTGAAAGTCATAGTCGGTTGGATCCACGCCAAGCGCGTGATGGAACTCGGGTCGAGCATGGTCACGCACAAACATGGTGGCGTAGACCGCAAGCTGAAAGAAGCGAATCCAGAGCAGGTTCACACCTTTTAAAAGCTTGGGGTCGGCACGCATGAGCAGGGCAAAAGCCTCGCCATGACGAAACTCATCGTTGCACCATTCCTCGAACCAGCCAAAGATGGGGTGAAATTTGAATTCCGGATGCTTTTCTATTTGGCGATAGATGGTGATGTAGCGGGCATAGCCAATTTTCTCAGAGAGATAGGTGGCGTAATAAATAAACTTGGGGCGGAAGTAGGTGTACTTTTTGGTTTTGGCCAGAAACCCCAGGTCAACGCCAATGCCAAAGTCTTTCAGCCACTGATTGATAAAGCCTGCATGTCGGCTCTCATCCCGAGCCATGTAGCCAAACAGGTCGCGCATGTCTTCGTTTTTGATGCGGCGCTTGATTTCCGCATAAAGGACACAGCCTGAAAATTCGCTGGTCACCGAGCTGATAAGGAAGTCGACGAATTCCTGATAAAGACCTTCCGGAAGATGCGAGTAATCTTGATTCATCGTTGCTTCCGGGCGCTGGAAATGCTCCTTGTTTTTGTCGGCAGCGAACTCAGCCATGAGGGCGTCCCACTGGGGACGAATGGACGCAACATCAAACCGGTCGATGGCGTCGAAATCAGTGGTGTAAAAACGGGGGTTGAGAATGGTGCTTTCAAGCGCCCGTTCCGTGGCCTCATTGGTGTCGATGGCGCGAGGCAGTGGCTGTGCAATGGTGTTCATGGTGATCCCCTTCTTTAACTTGAACGTCGCGCGGGACGTGGATAACGTTTGTTCTTGGTGAATCGTGTGGGTGAAAAACTCACCTCATAGAGCGCGGTCAGCTCGAATCGGGCAATGAATTTTGTCCAGAGCTTGGACAGCCAGCTGGCGCGCGAAATGGTGGCCTTACGGTCGACCTTGATGTGCTGGCCATAGCCAATGACGGTCGGCGCGTTGTGCACCAGAACCTGGTCACCCGGCTCGATGGAGTTGTCTTCAAGTTCAACATGGGCGTAGAAATCGTAAGAGGTGTGGGCGATTTCAACCGTGCAGGGTGTGGTCGTTTTCATATTAGTTAAGCCTTGTGGAGGCGGCGGCGGGCAACATCCGTCCAAACACCGCGGAATTGGCGCGTCCGAAGGACTCCAGATCAACAATGCGCCCGGTAGAGCGATCCAACAGAGTGAGTCTTCCGTCCACTCGGCCGTGCAGCTCAAGCGGAAGCTCAGCGCCAACCCCATGTGCGCGACGATCCCGCGCAAAGCCACGGAGAACGCCTCGAGCAAACCCAGCCTCACCGGTGATGGCATCAATCACCTGATTGGACCGATGATCAATCACCCGCACACTGCCGTCGGGCTGGTCTTCGAATCGAAGCTCGCGCATGACCAAGGTGGCCGGGTCCGGTGCTCGAATCGACACCCCGGACGAACGGATCTGGGCAACCGAAGCCACCAAAACACCCAAAGCCAGCACCACAAGGGCTGCGGGCCAGAGTGATCCGGGCGACTTCATCGTATTCATCAGGCTGCCTGCATTCCAGAATGGCCAGCAGCCGAACTTGATTCCGACGGCGTTCCAGAGGAAGGCGCCGAGACGGGTGCAGACAACTTGGACGAATCTTTTGACTGCTGAGCAAGCCAGGCGTCCTTCAAGACAGCGGCCACCTCATCAACCTGACGCAGGCATCGAAGCATGGGCTGCGGCTTGGCGTAATGCCAAGGTTTGGCATGAGGCCAGAGATGAAGGTAAGCAATCTTATCGGCAGTGGCCAGGGTGAGTGCAATGTCGCCCGTGGTGCCTGCCCCCTGACGAACCGCCGCCTGCGCAATGGTTCGAAATGGCAGGTTGTAGGTGAGCGAGAGCACCATTCCAATACGCATCACCACGCGCTTGGTGGTGATGGTGTAGAGCGTGGTGCGGCCCACCACATAGGCCATCATCGCCAGCACAGCCATGGCGAAGGCAGCAATGCCGCCAAGCCAAGCCACCGAGGCCAGGGCCGCCCGTCCAGGGTCGGTCACCGAAGGGTCGGTCATGACAAAGAACACCCGCAGGGCAATCATGGCCGCAAAGTAGACCGCCAGCTTGCGAAGGTGAAAGACGTCCCGGGCCACGGATTTCCAGCTCGGTGCCCCCTGCCAGAGAATCTTTTCGCTGGCCGGAAGCGTTTCAGGCAGTCCCAGCTGTGGCTCGAACTCATGCTCGAACTCATGGCCGTGACTGTGGCTGAGGTCTGCTCTCATAGGAGAGGTTCCTGACGATCAGGAGTTGCATAGAGACGACCGCCACCGTAGTAGCCCGCGATCTTGTCCTCTTCCAACAGGGTGACCTGATCAGCATGCTTGGTGGTGGGCACATCGGCAAACTGTGAACCGAGGATGGCGTGGACCTTCACCGCGTCTTTGGTCACACGAGCAAAAGGCATGGGGACCAGAACACGCTTGCCGCCCTGAACTTCAACCTCAAGGTAACGAAAGAGCATTTCCGCCTGATCCACCCAGAGGTCAACAACCTTACCGCCAACCATGTCGTCAAAACCAACCACGTTCAGACCGATCGGGTTCACATCATTCACAGAAACGCTGTAGCCCGTTGCGCTGCGAAGCGGCTGAATCTTGACCGAGCCATCAAGCATGTGATCGGGATGGTCGGACCGAGCGGTCCATGCACCGGGCCCGATGCCGTCCAGCATGGGGTTGCCCGTGGGCTCGATGGGTGACCCAGGATAGTTGCCAAAGCGCTTCGCCGCCAGCGGAGGAGCATCCAGGTCACGGCGATGGGGCGCGGTGAACTCCGAGCCGTCGGCCATGCGATAGGTCTTGGGTTTGGGGATGGGTGGCCATCCCTGGATGACTTCGTAATCGCGTCGATCACTGGCCAGAGGGAAGCCCTCACGTTTGCCCTCTTGCACGAGGTAAACAATCAGACCAAAAAAGAAGATCCAAAAGATGTAAAGCACGATCTGTGCGACATCGATGTATCCGGTAATTGCACCTGTTCCCATAGTCTTTCTCCTTAAATGCTGATCAGCCGGGGAATTCGGCAAGACCAAACTTCGAAACCGACGTTGATGAACCCATGGGTGTGCGTGAAGACAAGCGCACCAATGGGCCAATCGCGATCAGCGTGGCTAACATCAAATACAACTCGAGGTGGTACACAAAGCTATAGCCGGTCGCAGGATTCACCAGCGCATCACCAATCTGCCCCTGCACGGCGATGGTGGTGACGAGATCACGGATCACACCACCGAGCGCCATCGAGACGCCCGTGGCTGTGGCAACCACAGCCCCCCAGGCGCCAAGAATCATTCCTGCGGTGCCGAAGGAGTCTTCGGCACGATGGGCGCCATCGGTGTCAGCGTTCGTTGTTGCGGCTGCAGTCGCTGCGCCCGTTGCTGCCTCCGCCACCGCATCTCTTGGTGTTTCCATCGCCATGGCCGCGGTGAGTGTTCCCACCGAAAACAACCCGCCCCCAAAGCCAATCAGGCATGCGCCCAGTCGAAAGAGATTGGCCGAATGTAAAGGCTCAGAAAAAATCACACATGAGAAGGCCAAGAGCCCCATCAATGCGCCAAGCGCGGCCAGCCGGTACGGATTAAATCCTCGGCTTAGCCAACGGGCAGAAAGCGTGAACGCCAGAAGCGCTCCCGTGGCCATCAAAGCGGTGAGCATGGTGGTGGCCGACACCGAAAGGCCAAGAATCTCGCCACCGTAAGGCTCAAGAATGATGTCTTGCATGCTGAAAGCCGAGGTGCCCAGAGCAAGGGCCACAAAAAACCGAAGGGTGTTCGGGCGCTTCGAAAATTGCTGCCAGGTCTCACGAAAATTGGGGCGGGGAATCTTCGCCGAGGTGCGTTGAGGATTGCGAGCTTCTTGTTTCCAAAGCGCAATGATGTTGAGCACGGCGGTCACCCCCGCAGCACCCTGAATAACCTTGATCAAAACGATCTGACTAAAGTCCGCCAACAAAACACCAAAGGCAAGGCCACTGGCGACCATGCCGATAAGAAGCATGCTGTACATCATCGCGACCACCTGCGGCCGCGATGCCTCCGGGGCGATGTCGGTGGCCAAGGCCAGGCCAGCGGTCTGGGTGGTCTGAAGACCGATACCCACCAAAAGAAAGGCAAGGCCACATGACAGATGTCCCACCCAGGCAGGCCAGTGGCTGTCGCCCGACAGCAAAATTAAGGCGAAGGGCATGATCGAAAGCCCGCTGAACTGAAAAAGCGTGCCCAGCCAGATGTAGGGCACCCGCCGCCAGCCAAGCACTGATCGATGGGTGTCGGATTTAAAGCCCACCAGCGCACGGAAAGGGGCAAAGAGCAAAGGCAGTGCCACCATGATCGAAACCAGCCATGCGCCAACGCCCAACTCAACAATCATGACGCGATTCAAGGTGCCAATCAGTAAGGCAGTGGCCATGCCCACCGAAACCTGAAACAAAGAGAGTTGAAACAGCCGACGTAAGGGAAGTTCACGGGTGGCAATGTCAGCGAAAGGCAAAAGCCTTGGGCTGATGCGCGTCCATTTCTGCCAGGCAATGGTCTTGGGCTTCGTGCTCATGTCCGTCTCCGAAGCTCCATGGCCTGCGAGGTGTAAAAGCCACTTGAAACCCTCTGCGATTGAATTTCTTCGAATGCCTTAAGGCCTGCATTGCTGGAGATCAGCCGACTAAGCTTGGCATGACCCACCGGCTGAATAAACGGTGCCCGATCCCGGCGGGGGAAGAGTTTACCCACGGTGATCATCAGCGCCAATGCAGGGTTGCTTGGCGGAAAGGTGAAGAGAATGGAATGACGGGTGCGTGAGGCGAAGCCCGAAAGCACCGACACCACATCGTGGGGCGCGTAATGAATGAGAGAGTCCATACCCACCACGAAATCAAACTCACCCAGTGCGGGGTCAAACATATCGCCCGAACGGAATTCAATGCTGCCCGCTTCAAACTGACTGGGTGACCGCTCGCGCGCTAGATTCACCAACGTTGGCGAGAGATCAACGGCCACCACCTGGGCGCCCCGCAAGGCCGCCTCCACCGCAAGAGCCCCTGTACCGCAGCCCGCATCAAGAAGCCGATAACCGCGGAGATCTTGGGGAAGCCAAGACAAGAGCGTGGCACGCATACGATCGCGACCCGCGCGCACGGTGGCACGCACGCCACTCACCGGGGCCGTCGAGGTTAGTCGAGCCCATGTCTCGGCCGCAGTTCGATCGAAGTAATGCTCGATCCGATCGCGCTGCTTGAGATAAGTTGTCTGGTTCATGGTCGGCTTGTGGTCGATGGATGTCTTTGGAGAGCGCGAATCAATCAAAGCCCAAGAGATCGAAAATATCGCGGTCTTTCATAGGTTCGGCATGCAGAGGGTCCACGCCGGCCCAGAGCTTGGCCGCCAGACGCAGGTACTCGTCTTGTACGGCCTTCAGTTCTGGAGAATCTTCCATCTCAAAAAGTGTCGACTTCTTCAGACGACTACGCCGAATCACATCAAGATCCGGAAAGTGCGCCATGGTCTTGAGACCAATCTGATCATTGAATTTGTCGATCTGGTCGGTGGCCGCACTTCGATTGGCAATCACACCACCAAGCCGTACGTTGTAATTTTTTGCCTTGGCACCGATGGCCTGAACAATTCGATTCATGGCAAAGATGGAATCGAAGTCGTTGGCGGTCACGATCAGCGCGCGATCCGCATGCTGCAGGGGTGCTGCGAAACCACCGCAGACGACATCGCCCAAGACATCGAAGATCACGACGTCGGTGTCTTCCAAAAGGTGGTGCTCTTTTAAAAGCTTCACGGTCTGACCCACGACATAGCCGCCACAGCCGGTTCCAGCGGGAGGGCCGCCGGCTTCGACACACATCACCCCGTTGTAGCCCTTGAACACAAAATCTTCAATGCGCAGCTCTTCGGAATGAAAGTCGACCGATTCCAAGACATCAATCACGGTGGGCATCAGCTTCTTGGTGAGCGTGAAGGTGGAGTCATGCTTGGGGTCACAGCCAATCTGAAGAACCCGTTTCCCAAGCTTCGAGAAAGCCACTGAAAGGTTCGAGGACGTGGTGCTCTTACCAATTCCCCCCTTGCCGTAAATGGCAAAGACCTTGGCATTGCCAATCTTCATCGCAGGGTCAAGCTGCACCTGCACGCTGCCCTCCCCATCAGGCCGATTGCCCCCTCGTTTAATTTCCGAAAACGGCACGGTGGCTACATTCATGACGACACTCCCTCATAGACGCCTTCAAGGCGATCTTCTAGTTCTTCTCCGGCCTGACGTAGGGCCGCTAAAGTTTTGGCGTCGGGTTTCCAAAACTGTCTCTCTGATGCTTCAAGTAATCGATTGGCCACCTTGGCCGAGGCCGACGGGTTCAGCTTGGCCAGGCGGTCCCTCATCTCCGGGTCGAGCATGAAGGTCTGGGTCAGCTGCTGATAGACCCAAGGCTGAACCTGACCCGTGGTGGCGGACCAGCCCATGGTGTTGGTGATGTGGACTTCAATTTGTCGCACACCCTCATAGCCATGTTTCAGCATGCCCTCGTACCACTTGGGGTTGAGCATGCGTGTTCGTGTTTCGAGGGCCACCTGCTCGGATAGCGTTCGCACCGTGCCCTCGCCCTTGGTTTGATCACCGATATAGACCGGCGGAGCCTCACCGTGTTTGGCACGCTTCACCGCGCCGGTGATGCCGCCCAAGGTGTCAAAGTAGTTGTCCACCGTGGTGACGCCCAGTTCCACGGAATCCAGATTTTGATAAGTTAGCTGAACATCACGCAGGACACTTTGCAAGAGCGCAGGCTGCTGAATAGGACGACCCGTTCGGCCGTAGGCGAAACCTTTGCGACGGGTGTAGGTCTCGGCAAGCTCGTCGCCCTCACCCCACCGGCTGCTTTCGATGAGGTTGTTCACATTCGCGCCATAGGCACCCTCGGCATTGCCATAGACTCGCAGCGCGGCCTCTTCCATCGAGCACTGATGCTCGGCGATATACGCCAATGCATGCTTGCGAATGAAGTTCAGGTCACTGGGCTCTTCAGCACTTGCAGCCAAAAAGGCTGCCTCGGCCAAGAGCTTGATCTGCAAGGGCATCAGGTCACGAAAAATTCCAGACAGTGTGATCACCACATCAACCCGTGGGCGTCCCAGGTCAGCAAGCGGCAAGAGCTTCGCGCCTGCAATGCGTCCATAGCTGTCAAAGCGAGGCTCGGCGCCCATTAGGTAAAGCGCCTGGGCGATGGGGCTGCCCTCGGTCTTGAGGTTGTCCGTGCCCCAGAGCACCATCGCGATGGACTCGGGCAGCGCATGACCATCCGCCATGTAACGGTCAAGCAGTTTCTGGGCCTGTCGTGCGCCGTCTCGCACCGCAAAGGCACTTGGAATTTTGAATGGATCAAAGCCATGAAGGTTTCGGCCCGTGGGCAGCACTTCCGGAGTGCGAAGTACATCGCCCCCTGGAGCCGGACGAACAAACCTTGCGTCGAGCGCCTGCAAAATGCCTTCAATTTCCGAATCCTGGCCCAGGAGTTGATTAGCCTTGACCAGTTGTTCGATGGATTCCTCGGTGGCGGTGTCTTCGCAGCTCTGGCCCGATGCATGGGCAGGCTGGGTGTGGTCTCGTGTCTTTGTCCGGATTCGCTGCATCACCTCTTCCGTAGTCTGCCCAGAGGCAATCGCCAACGCCGTGTCAGGTTCCAGACGAATGTTGCTCGTTGCATCGGCCATGGAGGTGAGCATGTCCATGCGCTCTTCTTGGCTGGGTGGCCTGCCCACCACGTGCAGGCCATGCGGAATCAGTGTGTATTCCAGTTCAAGCATCGACTCATGCAGTTGATGAATGGCCAGGTCGGCTTCGCTTTCCCCAGCACTCGCCTTGACATCGTCACGGTCCACCGACCAGAGCGGCTCGGCCACGGCAAGATCGAGCTCGGCAGCCTGGTTCTGAATGAGCAGAGCCGTGTCAGCACGATCATGGGCATTGGGCTCAAGGCGTCTCCAACGATCAACCGATGATTTGAGATCCATCAAGCCGCGATAAAGCCCCGCCTGTGAGACCGGCGGTGTGAGGTAACTGATTAACGTGGCGCCCGCACGGCGTTTCGCAATCGCCCCTTCGGAGGGATTGTTCGAGGCATACAGATAGAAATTGGGAAGATCGGCAATCAGGCGATCTGGCCAGCAGGCGCCCGACATGCCAGCCTGTTTGCCTGGCATGAATTCGAGCGCGCCATGGGTGCCAAAGTGCAGCACCGCATGGGCTTGATAGTCTTCCCGAATGTATCGGTAATTCGCGCAAAAGGCGTGCGTGGGCGCAAAGCCTCGCTCGAACAGAAGCCGCATCGGGTCGCCTTCGTAACCCATGCCTGGCTGAATGTTCACAAGCACATTGCCGAACTGACGCCCCAGAACAAAAATCGAACTGCCATTGGTGAGCTGACGACCGGGTGCTGGGCCCCACTGAGCCTCAATCTCGGAGAGCCACTTTTCCCGCCGCACATGATCATCGGCAGAAATTAGGGTGTGCACGTTGGCGTCGGTTCCGTACTGATCCTTGTTACCGCAAATAATGCTGTCTCGAAGTTCGTCCACACTGGCCGGCATGTCCACCTGATAGCCGCGTTCTCCCATGCTCTTAAGAACCTGAAAGAGCGACTCAAAGACCGAGAGATAGGCGGCGGTGCCGGTGTTCCCAGCATTCGGAGGAAAGTTAAAGACCACAATGGCAATCTTGCGGTCCGCGCGCTCGGACCGACGAAGCGCCACCAGTTTTGCAATTCGTGATGACAGCATGTGTGCCCGCTCGGAACAAGTGAACATGTCCTGGGCATTCACCACATTTTCAAAATCGCAATGACGGTGACATCCATTGCAGCTGCTGCCAGGCTGGCCAGGGCGCCCCCCAAAGACCATGGGTGTTGTGGCGCCGTCCAGTTCAGGGATCGCCACCATGATGGTGCTTTCAACGGGCAGCAAACCACGTTCAGATTCACCCCATTGATTCAAAGACTGAAACTCCAGCGGATGCGCCGCCAGGTAAGGAACGTCAAGTCTGGAAAGAATTTCTTCAGCGGCCTTCGCATCGTTGTAGGCTGGCCCACCCACCAGAGAAAATCCCGAGAGAGACACCACGGCGTCCACCGTGGACTGGCCATTGGCCATGAAAAACTTTTCAACCGCGGGGCGTGCGTCAAGACCCGAAGCGAAAGCCGGAACCACCTGAAGACCTTGGGCTTCCAGCGCAGTGATCACACCGTCGTAGTGACCCGCGTTACCGGAGAGAAGATAAGAACGAAGAAGCAGCACACCCACTCGGCCTTTGGCCGTGGCATTGGGCACCACGGTGGGCAGCTGATCAGCCTCTTCGGCCATGACCGGATTCATGCGTGGGTGATAGACGCCAAGCTCTGGATATTCGATGGGTGCAGAGGGTTCGTCGAGTCCACGGAGCGCCTCGCGAGGCCCGCTGGCGTATCGATTGATCAGAAAGCGAATCATGTTGAACATGTTGTCTTCCGACCCGCCAAGCCAATACTGCAGTGTCAAAAAGTAAGACCGAACATCTTGGGCCGTGCCTGGAATGAATCGCAGAAGTTTGGGCAGACGGCGCAGCATCTTCATCTGGGCGGCACCACCCGTCGATTTTTTGTCTTTGTTGCCACGCAGACGCTTGAGAAGCCCCGTCAAACCCGTGGCAGGCTTGTTCATATCGAACTTGCCAATTCGCGTGAGCTTGACCACCTCGGCGGCGGACATGGCGCAGATCATCGCGTCGCACTGATCGCGTCGGGCCTCGAGGGCCGACATCACCGGAAGGAAGTGATCTTCCATAAACAGCATGGTGGCCACGACAATGTCCGCCCGCTCAATGTCAGCAATGCATGCACTAAGGGCGCGCTCATCGGCGCTCCATTCCGAGGCGGCATGCAAGGTCAAGGTCAGCCCAGGGAGTTCTTTCACCAGACGCCGCCGAGCTCGCGCAGTCGCCGACGCTAGGTGGGTGTCCATGGTCACGATGACCACCCGGATGGGCGTCGCCTGAGGGCCTGACCTATCGGCTGAAGTGGGCTTTGGCATCGTAGAGTGTTTCCACAGAAATGGTGTGCAGCCCGCGCTCTTGGGCAAAGCGTTCGGTGTTGCGCCGGGCCTTGCCTCGAACGAAAAACGGAATCTTGTTAAGTTCTTGTTGGGCTTCGGGCTCCCAGCTTGAGACCACAATGGCCTGAGAAGTGTCCGCCCCAGTCACAACGGGCTCGCGCCCCTCGTGAGCAGCCTGAACTTCCTGCGTCGACTGAGCCGGAGCGTGCTGAGCCTCAGCAGCCTCTTGGGCAGCATGGGACCCTTGCGAACCATGGCCGAGATGCGAGGGTGCTGCGCCCGCATGGAATTCGAAATCCTCGCGGAACATATGAATCAGATGTTCTTCGAGCCCCATCATTAAAGGATGAATCCATGTGTCAAAGAGCACATTGGCACCCTCAAAACCCATCTGCGGGGAATAGCGTGCGGGAAAATCCTGCACATGAATTGGCGCCGAAATCACGGCACAAGGAATGGAGAGGCGTTTCGCAATATGTCGCTCCATCTGGGTTCCCAGCACAAGTTCTGGCTGAAGCTCAGACACCTGTTGCTCGACCTCGAGATAGTCGTCGGTGATTAATGGTTCAATGCCGTACTGCTTGGCGGCCTCGCGAACTTCACGGGCGAACTCTCGGCTGTAGGTTCCAAGACCCACCACCTGAAAGCCCATTTCCTCTGAGGCAAACCGCGCTGCCGCAACAGCGTGAGTCGCATCGCCAAAAATGAAGACGCGCTTACCGGTGAGGTAGGTCGAGTCGACGGACTTGGCGTACCAGGCCGCGCGGGCATTGACCAGGTTATTGGACGAATGTTCATCAAGGCCGGCCAGCGCCAAGACTTCTTGAATGAAACGCTGGGTGGCCTTCACACCAATGGGGGTGGTTTTGGTGAACCCCATTCCAAACTGACGCTCCAGCCAGGCCGCTGCCTGAAAACCGGTTTCTGGATAAAGCAGCACATTGAAATCAGCGTTGATCAAATTCGACAAGTCATTGGGGGATGCATGGAGCGGCGCCACCACGGCAACATCAATTCCAAGCTGATCCAGCAAACGAGTGATTTCCGTCACATCATCGCGATGCCGAAAACCCAATGCGGTGGGGCCCAACAAGTTGCAACGTGGCCGAACCGAGGCTCGGCGTGCGGGCGTTCGTCCGGTGCACAGAGCACGGACCATTTGATAAAACGTTTCTGAAGCGCCCCAGTTTTCCTTGCGCTGATAAGAAGGCAACTCAAGTGGAACCACAGGAATGGGAAGATCGAGCGCGGCAGCAAGACCTGCGGGGTCATCTTGGATGAGTTCCGCGGTGCACGAAGAACCCACCATCATGGCCTGGGGCTTGAATCGTTCGTAGGCTTCGCGACACGAGGTTTTGAAAAGTTCGGCGGTGTCTTTGCCAAGATCGCGCGCCTGAAAGGTGGTGTAAGTCACCGGCGGACGCTTGGGCAGCCGCTCGATCATGGTGAATAAAAGATCGGCATAGGTATCGCCCTGAGGCGCATGCAAGACATAGTGGACATCACGCATGGCCGTGGCCACACGCATGGCGCCCACATGCGGCGGGCCTTCATAGGTCCAGAGCGTGAGCTTCATCGCCCACCCCCTGCACCGGCGGTGATCGCGGCATCTTGAGCAGATGCCGGCGCTGTGAGAATGTCACGACGGCGAAGCGGACGCGAAAACAGTTCAGCCAAATCAGCCGCCTGGTCAAAGCCCTGGATGGGACTAAACACAAGCTCAATGGACCACTTGGTCGTCATGCCTTCTTCCTCTAAAGGGTTGGCCAGCCCCAGACCACAGACCACAAGATCAGGGCGCACCGCACGACAACGATCGAGCTGCAGATCCACGTCCTGACCTTCCGACAAGACAATGTCGGTGGCGAGCATGGCAAGCTCTTCGGCCAGGTGTTGTTTGTGCAGATACGGTGAGCCCACTTCGGTAAGCGTCATGCCGAGCTCGCGCGAGAGAAAACGCGCGAGCGGCACCTCAAGCTGAGAGTCCGGAAAGAAAAAGATGCTTTTGCCCTGCAGAAACCCTCGCTGCTTGGCCAGTGATTTTTCTGCACGGGCTTGACTGGGTGCAATGGTCGCTGCGAAGTGATCGCTGTCCACGCCCCAGGCTGAAGCAGCAGCCTGCAGCCATAAACGGGTGCCTTCAACCCCCAGAGGAAAGGGCGCTGCAATTCGCTGCGCGCCCCTGGCCTCGAGCGCCCTTGCCGTATCGCCAAGAAAAGGCTGAGCCAGAAGAAAGCGTGTGTTGGGCCCCACCGAGGGAAGCTCTGTTGAGCGGCGTGGCGGCAAGCAAACCACAGGCCCAACGCCAAGCGCTTTGAATAAGCGCAGAAACTGGTCTTCCACAATATCGGCAAGTGTTCCAACAATCATCAGTTCGGGGGGAGCACCGGCGAGAGCCTGAGGAAGTGTAGGAACGAGTGAGGCGAGACAGGCGTCTTCGCCCTGAGTAAAGGTCGTTTCAATGCCACTGCCTGAATAATTCAGAACAGCAACCTTCGGGGCATAGACACGCGTTAACCGCTCGGCTGCGCGAGACAGATCAAGTTTAATTACCTCAGAAGGACATGAGCCCACTAAAAAGAGCATCTTGATGTCAGGGCGACGTTCCAAAAGACGTGCCACGACGTTGTCGAGTTCGTCGTTGGCATCAGCAAGCCCCGCCAGGTCACGCTCGTCAATGATCGCGGTGGCAAAGCGCGGTTCCGCAAAGATCATCACGCCTGCCGCCGACTGAATGAGGTGGGCACAGGTTCTTGAGCCCACCACAAGAAAGAACGCGTCTTGGATCTTGCGATGAAGCCAGATAATTCCCGTGAGGCCGCAAAACACCTCGCGCTGTCCACGCTCACGGAGCACGGGAATGTCGTTACAGCCGCCGGAACTGGGTATCGAGGCCGCCAGCGGCTTGAGCATGATGGGCTGATTCATGCGGTAAGCCCCTCCATGGAGGATCGTTCCTGCTGCAGCCGTGCCGCACGAAGCTTTAAAAGAAATTGCGTGGCGTTCACCGCATAAGCGGCATAGGCGGAAAGCGCAAGCCACATCAGTGAATGCACGTCCATGGTCTGGGTTAAAAGCGCCACCAGATACGCCGTGTGCAAGGCCAAGACCAACATGCTGAACACGTCTTCCCAGAAAAACGCGGCAGCGAAGAGGTACTTGCCGAAGACCACTTTTTCCCAGATGCAGCCGGTCACCATGATCAGATACAAGAGAAATGTCTTGAACACGATGGAAGCCGTCGTAATTAATTCGCCCTCACCGGTCGAAAGGAAGCGAATCACGAGGCCCAGGCTGATCAGAAAAACCAGGAACTGAAGGGGAGCCAAAATTCCTTGAACAAGTGTCCAAGGCGTCTGGTCGCGCCGACGGCGTTCTTCAGGGGTGTAAAGCGGTTTGAAATCAGCCAAAACATTTGCTCCAAAAATGCCGTTTTTCCATAAACCACTCTAGAACCCGACCACACAACTGTCAACTTTATTTGACATCAATTGTCCTTGACAAACCTTGGTTCGGTGGGATACTCGAAGAACCTGTTTTGACAAGTCCGGGACGAGCCCTTACAACAAGAGGGTGGTTGTCAGCTTTCTCGGTCTCGTCGGCGATTTTTTGAGAGACCGATGATGATGATTAGTAAATGCTCACATTTAAAATTCGATAGACTTCTTAAGCCATTGTTAGGCAAAGAATCAGAATCTGATCGGCATGTCCCAAAATCCAGATCCGCAACCAAAAGATCGGCCCGACGAGGATCCCTGCTGGGAATCCAAACCGGTTCTGAGCCGAGAAAATCGGGACACTACAAATCGAGGGTTTGCGCAGACACCTGCCAGCCAGCATCCGGAGGAACACATGGACTGGCTGGTTAAGACCATCGAAGCGGAAATCATTCCGCGCCTCCTTGCCGCTCATCACGACGAGGCCAAATCCAACCCCACGGAAAATGCTGACTCAAAAGTTCAGCCTGCCGACGTCCAGGCATTTCTGAAACTGGCGCTTCATGAAGAGTCAATGGTTTGCCAGCAGCACATCCTTGACCTGATCGCTCGCGGAGTGCCCCTTCAAAGCGTCTACCTGGACCTGCTGACTCCCGCCGCACGACAGCTTGACGCCATGTGGACCGCTGATGAATGTGATTTCACCCAGGTGACCATTGCACTCTGGCGCATGCAGCAGGTCATGTATGACCTGAGCCCGGTCTTTCGCAGCGAAGACCAAGAGAGTCGGCATCGCCGCAAAATCATGCTCATGCCGGTGCCCGGCTCACAGCACACGCTTGGCATCTTGATGGTTGCGGAATTCTTTCGACGCGCAGGATGGAATGTCTGGGGCGAGCCCACGGCCAGCCGTGACCGACTGCTCGAAGCCGTGCAGGATGAATGGTTTGACATTGCCGGCATTTCCATTGGCTCTGAGCCCCAGCTGATTGGCCTTGCAGACTTCATTACCGAACTTCGGCGTGCCTCAAAAAACCACGGTCTGATCGTGATGGTCGGAGGGCCTCTTGTTGTCAAGAACCCCGAGCTCGTTGCCCATATTGGTGCAGACGCCTTCGCCACCGACGCAGAACACGCGATTGGCGAAGCCGAGAGCATCGTCGCCACACATCAACAATACAGTCAGATGATGACCAAAGGCCCCTCGCGTGCAAACTAGCCCACTCCTCGCCACGATGGACACCGCTTCGGCAGCAGGCGTTCTTGCCGCCGCGGCTGACATTGCCATCGTGCTCGACGCCAAGGGCGTGATTCGCGAGGTCACCTTGAATAATCCCCAGATACCACTTGGCGAGACCGCGGGCTGGGTTGGCCGATCCTGGACTGGCCTGGTGACAAGCGAAAGCAAGGTGAAGGTAGAAGAACTTCTTCAGGAAGCCAATGGGAAATCCGCCGCGCGTTGGCGGCACATCAATTACCCGTCCACGCAGGGCGCGGACGTGCCCATTCTCTGCTCCGCCATTCAGGTGGGAAAGCAGGGCGATGTCATTGCCTTCGGACGGGACCTTCGCAGCATGGCGTCCTTGCAGCAGCGTCTGGTCGAAGCCCATCAAGCCATGGAGCGCGACTACCTTCGCATGCGCCACATGGAGACGCGCTATCGGCTGCTCTTTGAACTCGCCGCCGAAGCCATCCTGATCGCCGATTCAAAAACGCTCAAAATTGTTGAAGCCAACCCGGCCTCGGCCAAGCTTTTAGGCATCCAGGCAAAGAAACTGATTGGCAAGACGGTCATTGAGGTGATGCCATCCGATGACCGCGGAACCGTGGATGAGCTCCTCAATGGCGTTCGTGCCTCAGGTGATCCCGACCTTCGCACACTTGCCCCATCCTCAGCGGCAGGAATGATGACCATTTCTGCCTCGCTCTTTCGTCAAGAAAATGGCGCGCTTTTCTTAGTTCGTCTCTCTCCCTCAGCACAAGGCGGATCCGCGACCCAAGACCCTCAGCACTCCATCATGATGGAAGTGCTTGAGCACTCGCCAGATGGTTTTGTGGTGTCGGATCCAAACGGAAAAATCCTGACCTGCAACCACGCCTTTGTCGAAATGGCACAGCTCACCAAAACCGAGCAGCTGGTGGGTCGAAATCTGAGTGATCTTCTTGGCCGGGCCGATGTGGACCTGAATGTCTTGATTGCCAACATCCAGCAGCGTGGTGCCGTGCGCCTTTTTGCCACCATGCTCCACGGCACCAACGGCGGAGAGCTGCAGGTGGAAATTTCTGGGGTCTCCGTAAAGAGCGGACCCCTGCCCTGCCTTGGGTTTAGTGTTCGAGACGTAGGTCGACGACTCGGGACAGAGCGCCCCTCATTGCATCAACTTCCTCGCTCCGCCGATCAGCTGGTTGAGCTCGTCGGGCGCGTGCCCCTGCAAGAGATCGTGAGCGAAACCGCCGATCTGATTGAAAAACTCTGCATTGAAGCCGCACTTCGGCTTACCCGAGACAACCGAGCCTCGGCTGCTGAGATGCTGGGGCTTTCGCGCCAGAGTCTTTATGTGAAACTTCGCCGCTACAACATCGGCGAGGTCACTGACCGCAGTAAAAAATAACCCCATCGTTTAAACTCAAACGATGATTGCGGTCATCGTTTTAGTCGACATCAAGCCTAGCGAAAAATTCTGGGGCTTTTCCAGGTTTGTCATTGGACGCTTCTGGATGCGCAACATCCCTGGCCTGCGTTTCTTCAAGATTCTTGGTAGTGGCGATCAAGGCGGTTTTGGGCTTAAGCCCAGCCCCACGCATCAAGGCCTTTTTTGTCTTTTTGATCAAGCCACCCAGGCGCAAGATTTCTTGAAGCAATCCTCGGTGGTGAACAATCTGCGCGCCCGAAGCCAAGAGTTCTTTTGTGCCATCCTGACCCCCTATTCAAGTCGTGGCCAATGGTCGGGGATTGAACTTCCCGTAGCTACCGAAGCGCCCTCCCAAGGGCCCATTGCAGCGCTCACTCGAGCCTCCATCAAGATTTCTAAAGCATCCGCGTTTTGGAAGAACTCACCCCCTGCCGAAGAGGCGCTCAGCCATGCGAAAGGCTGCCTGCTTGCTGCTGGGCTTGGCGAGGCGCCATTGCTGAGACAGGCCACCTTCACCATCTGGGAGAGCACCGACGCGATGGATGCCTACGCCCGTTCCGGTGCTCACCTTCAAGCCATCCAAGCTTCCTACGCGGGAGGCCACTTTTCGGAATCGATGTTCGTTCGCTTTGTTCCAAGCGAAATGGCGGGCACCTGGAAGGGGCAACGCTTTGGCTAACGCCCATCGCTCGCCCGTGGTGATTGTCGGCGGAGGCATTGCTGGCCTTGTGAGCGCACTGGAGCTCGCCATTGCCGGAGTTGAGGTGACCTTGCTGGAAAAGCAGGCAACCGTTGGCGGCAAGCTTTACTCCGTCCATGTCAATGGCGCTGATGTTGATTCCGGACCCACCGTATTCACCATGCGCTGGGTGTTTGATGCCCTCTTTGAAAAAGCAGGCACCAGGCTTCAAGAAGAGCTCACCATTCATCGCGCAGAAATTCTTGCCCGCCACGCATGGAGTAAGCACGAGCGCCTTGACCTCTTTGCAAGCCATGACCAATCAGCGCAGGCTATCCGTGACTTCGCCGGTCCCGCGGAGGCTGATCGCTTCATTCGTTTTTGCAGACAAGCTCAGACCACCTACCGCACGCTCGAGGCGGCCTATATTCGATCCGAACGCCCCACGATTGCATCGATGCATCAGGACATTGGCTTTTCAGGGCTCAAGGTGCTGTGGGATCTTGGAATGTTCCAAAGCCTGTCGCGTTCGCTACGACGCTATTTCCAAGATCCAAGGCTGCATCAGCTGTTTTCCCGTTACGCCACCTATTGCGGCTCGTCGCCACTCTCGGCACCCGCAACACTCATGCTCATTGCAGAGGTTGAGATGCAAGGGGTCTGGGTGATTGAAGGCGGAATGAGCGCGCTTGCCCAGGCCATCGCAACACTGGCCAAGCAACACGGCGCTGTGATTCGTACCGAAAGCGAATGCCAATCCATTCTGATGAACCAGGGCAAGGTGAGCGGTGTCGAGCTGACCAGTGGCGAGCGCATCATGACGGAACACGTGATTTTCAACGGTGACGTGTCCGCACTGCGGCAGGGTGATGTTCAGCTTCGTGACGAAGGTGGGACTACATCATCATTCGGCTCACCGCGAGACGATCTCAAGCAGCGATCGTTGTCCGCACTGACGCTCTCCATCCACGCCAAGACACACGGCTTTCCCTTGGTGCATCACAATCTGTTTTTTAACGCTGATTACGACACCGAATTCCACGATATCTTTCAGCGACATCGGCTGCCCGCAAAACCCACGGTGTATGTCTGCGCCCAAGACCGCCTGCATTCACCGGCAGCGGTCGCCACCGACTTCCTATCGGGCCAAACGCCTGAACGACTTTTACTTCTGATCAACGCACCGGCCACCGGTGATCGTCAATCCTTTCAACCCTCGGAGATTGAGGCATGCACGCAAGCGAGCTTCTCCCTGATGGAGCGATGCGGTTTTTCCATCGACCATCAACCCCACAATACCGTGACCACCACCCCGGCATCTTTTCATCGGCGATTCCCGGCAACGGGTGGGGCGCTTTATGGCCACGCCACCCACGGCTGGATGAGCGCGTTTGCCCGGCAATCCTCAGCGAGTCGAATTCCGGGCCTTTACCTGGCGGGCGGCTCGGTGCATCCGGGCCCGGGGGTTCCCATGGCAGCCATGTCGGGCCGATTGGCGGCCGCAACCCTGATGGCTCACCTCGGTTTGACCAAGCAGTCGGGCCGGGTGGTTATCTCTGGTGGTATGTCGACGCCTTAAGTGATGATGGCCAGTATGGCCTGACGGTGATTGCCTTTGTTGGCAGCGTGTTTTCGCCTTACTACTACTGGGCAAGACAGCAAGACCCCAACACCAACCCTGAAAACCACTGTGCTATCAACGTTGCCATCTATGGCCGTGGCGTGCGTCGCTGGTCAATGACCGAGCGCGGCGCCAGGCATATCTCACGTGATTCACAACATTTTCGTGTGGGGCCAAGCCAGATTCGATGGACCGGCCAACATCTTGAACTTGATCTCCATGAATGGTCAGTACCCATCCCGCAGAAAATTCGGGGCGTGATCCGACTCTTCCCCGATCAGCTATTTAACTTTGTCACACCCCTGGACGACCTGCGCCGGCATCACTGGGGCCCGCTTGCACCATCCGCCCGGGTTGAAGTTGAACTCGAGCAGCCCAGCCTGACATGGAAGGGCCATGCCTACCTTGACAGCAACGAGGGCAGTGAACCCATCAGCCATCGATTCCAAGAATGGGACTGGTCTCGGGCTCAGTTCCAAGATGGCAGCGTTGGCGTTCTCTATGATGTACGGCAGAAGTTTGGAAGCGATCGGCTCCTTGCGCTTCGTTTTCAACCCGACGGCCGTATTGACTCATTCGAAGCCCCGGAGCGTCAGAGCCTTCCGCTGGGTCTGTGGCGGGTGAATCGCACGATTCGCAGTGATGAAAGTCATCCTGTACAAGTTCTTCAAACCCTTGAAGACACGCCCTTTTACATTCGCTCAGTGCTGCGGTCGGGGCTTCTGCAAGAACCCGTGATCAGCATGCATGAGACGCTCAATGTGCCAAGGCTCGACAACGCCATCACCCGACTGATGCTTCCTTGGCGAATGCCAAGGCGTCCCTAGCTGCAATACGAAGTTCCGTAAATTTCCGTCGCTAAAATAGCGTCTTTATCGAAAAGGACGCTATGAAAACCTATCAGATTGCATGTATTCCCGGAGACGGAATTGGGAAGGAAGTGGTGCCCGCAGGTCAGCAGGTCTTGGAGGCGATCGCCTCGACCAAGCCCGGCTTTGCCTTCCAATTTCAGAGCTTTGATTGGGGCGGTGATTACTACCGACAACATGGTGTGATGATGCCGGCCGATGGCCTCAACGCCATTCGACATGCCGATGCGATTCTCTTCGGTTCAGCAGGTGACCCGCATATCCCAGATCACATCACGCTCTGGGGGCTGCGTCTAAAAATCTGCCAGGGGTTTGATCAGTACGCCAATGTTCGCCCCACGCGAATTCTTCCTGGCATTGATGGACCACTCAAGCGCTGTGGCCCCAACGACCTTGACTGGGTGATTGTTCGCGAAAACTCAGAGGGCGAATATTCAGGCGTTGGCGGCAGGGCCCATCAAGGGCATCCTATTGAGGTCGCCACAGACCTTTCCATCATGACGCGCGTGGGCGCCGAGCGCATCATTCGTTACGCCTTCAAACTGGCCCAGTCACGTCCGCGCAAACAACTCACCGTGGTGACTAAGTCCAATGCCCAACGCCATGCCATGGTCATGTGGGATGAAATCGCGAATGAAGTGGCCAAGGACTTCCCCGATGTGCGTTGGGACAAAGAGCTTGTTGATGCAGCCACCGCACGAATGGTGAACCGACCCGCCACACTCGACACCATTGTGGCCACCAACCTTCATGCCGACATCCTGAGCGATCTTGCCGCCGCGCTGGCGGGCAGCCTGGGCATTGCCCCCACCGGCAACATTGACCCGGAGCGTCGATACCCATCCATGTTTGAACCCATTCATGGCTCCGCTTTCGACATCATGGGTAAAGGCCTGGCTAACCCCATCGGCACCTTCTGGTCCGTGGTGATGCTGCTTGAACACCTTGGTGAAGATCGCGCCGCCAAAGCATTGATGTCTGCCATTGAGTTAGTCACGGCCAATCCGCAACACCACACCCGTGATCTTGGCGGCCAAGCCACCACTCGTCAGGTGACTGAGGCTGTGTGCGCCGCAACAATTTCAAAGTTGTCCTGAAGGGGGCAGCGAGGCCAGTCATCCGTATTAGAGGGGTAAGGGGTTTACCTCATACCCTCCAAAGCACCGCATGCTAAGGTTGAAAACTCATTATTCAAGGAGGATGTTCATTCATGAAGTTTTCTAAATTCTCAAAACTGGCCGTTGCAGCCATGACCGGTCTGGCGCTTGCCGGTAGCGTCTATGCGCAGGCCAAACCCAATCCCAAGTGGCCCGCTAACCTGACGCTTGGAACCGCTTCCGTCGGTGGCACCTACTTCGTTTACGGCCAGGTTTGGGCGTCGCTCGTGAACGAAAAAATCGGCACGAACATCAGCACTCAGCAGACCCAAGGCCCCAACCAGAACATCATCCTTGCTGATTCCAAGCAGATCGATTTCGGTATGGCCACCATGGGTGTTGCTCTCCAGGCATGGAAAGGCGAAGGCGAGTGGACCAAGGGACAGAAGTTCAACAACATTCGGGCAATTTTCCCGATGTATGACACCCCCTTCCACTTTGTCACCCTGGAAAAGTCGAACATCAAGTCCGTGAAGGAACTCGCGGGCAAGAAGGTTGGCGTTGGCCCACGTGCCGGCACCTGCGGAACTTACTTCCCCTTGATGTTTCAGGCAATCGGTCTGGATGTCACGGTACGTAACGGTCAGGCGTCTGACATGGCCGCCAACCTCCAGGATGGCCTCATTGATGCGTTCCCCTTCTGCGCAGGCCTGCCTATCGCAGCCTATTCTGAACTTGAGAACACGACCAAGGTTCGTTACCTGACATTCTCAGATGCCGAGTTGAAGAAAATCAAGGCTGCGATGCCTGAACTGTCTGATTCGGTCATTCCCAAGGGCACCTACAAGCAGCTGACCCAGGATCACAAGACCGTGGGCCTCTTCAACTTTGCAATCGCCAACAAAGACGTTCCTGAGGATCTCGTCTATGCCGTGGTCAAAGCCGTGATGGAGAACAATCCCCAGCTGGTCAAAGGTCATGCTGCCGGAAAAGAAACAGTCCTTCAGAACTGGAACAAGAACACCTTCCTTCCTTTCCACCCCGGCGCGATCCGCTACTTCAAGGAAAAGAAGATCAATGTTCCCAAGAATCTGATTCCGCCCGAGTACAAAGGCTAAGTACAGAAGCATCGACTCAAGACCGCACCTCGTGAAAATGGGGTGCGGTTTTTTTATAAAAGAAGGTTAAACAATGACACCCACACCCACCACTGAAGAGATGATTAAGCCACCGATGGCTGAGGAAGAATTCGGGGGCAACAAGCGCAAATTGGTCGGCTGGGAGGCCGTTCTCTTGGCATTCCTTTGCGTCACGTTCACCGTCTTTCACCTCTATGTTCTGAACGTTTACTCGCTTGAGCCCCTGATGTTCAGAGCCATCCATGTGGGCTGGGGGGGTGCCATTGGCTTCATGATCTATGCGGCAGGGAAAAAGGCCCGGCAAGATGGAGTCCCCTGGTACGACTGGCTATTGGTCATTGCATCGCTTGCCTGTGCGATCTACATCACGATCGAAATAGACGGGCTGCTCTTTCGTGCGGGAGCCCAGTTCACGCCGGGCGATGTTCTCACTGGGGTGATTGGGACTCTGGTTCTTCTTGAGTTTGGAAGGCGATCGTCTGGGCTTGCGTTACCCATTATCTGTGCCGTTTTTATTGTTTATTCGTTTGTCGGCCCATGGATGCCCGGCGTCTTGAATCACCGTGGCTTTGCGATGGATCGCTTTTTCACCTACATCTACAGTGAGTACGGTATTTTCGGTGTCACCACACAGGTATCGTCTTCCTACATCATTCTGTTTGTATGCTTCGCAGCCTTCCTGCAGGTTTCCAAAGTTGGTGACTACATCAACGACCTATGCAATTCTCTTTTCGGCTGGGCCCGGGGTGGTCCAGCAAAGGCGGCTGTCGCGTCGGGGGTCCTTTTCGGATCCATCTCAGGCTCGGCGGTGGCCAACGTTGTCGCATCGGGAATGGTGACCATTCCAATGATGCGGAAGGTCGGCTACGACCGTCCAACCGCCGCGGCCATCGAAGCAACCTCGTCTACCGGCGGGCAGATCACACCCCCAGTGCTTGGAGCGGGCGCCTTTCTCATGGCTGAAATTACCGGCATTCCGTACACCGAAATTGCACTGGCGGCAGTCATTCCGGCCATCCTTTTTTACATCGCCTGCTGGATTCACGTTGACCTCCACGCGATTCGTCTTGGCCTCCGAGGTCTTCGGCGTGATGAACTTCCGCCGATTAAAGAGATGCTGAAGCGGATCTACCTGTTCTCCCCCATCCTGATCTTGATCTGGGCCTTGATGGAGGGCTACTCGCCATTTCGTGCCGGCGGGCTTGGAATTCTTGCCGCACTGATTGTGGGCTGGCTTGCGATCCGATTCGGAGACCTTGATGACGGCACAGGTGCCAAGGTCACACCGACAGTTCAGTTTGCGCGCGCGTTGCTTACCCGTGTCGTTTCGCTGGTCGCGATTGGCGGCTTGGCAGCAGCAATCATCGGGTATGGCCCAGAGTTGGGCAAAGGCGTGCTGGGTAGCTGGTCAGGCCTTGTCATCGGTCTGGCCGTCATCTTGGCGCTCACTTTTCTCTTTGGCTGGAAGAAAACCATTGAGGGCCTCAACCTCGCCGCCCGAGACACCATTCAGCTGGTGGCGGTTTGCGGTTGCGCAGGAATCATTGTTGGCGTGGTGGCGCTCACAGGTATCGGTGGTCGATTCTCAGAAATGATTCTGGGAATCGCAGGTGCCAGCCAGCTGCTCGCGATGTTCTTTGCCGCGATTGTCGCGCTCATTCTGGGAATGGGTATGCCCACGACAGCAGCCTACGCAATTGGTGCGGCTGTTCTGGCTCCGGGGCTATCGAAAATCGGCATCGAGCCGCTGGTGGCTCACATGTTCATTTTTTACTTTGCAGTGATTTCCGCAATCACGCCACCTGTTGCCCTTGCATCGTTTGCGGCGGCGGGTATGTGTAATGCCGACCCCTGGAAGACATCAACCGCAGCACTAAAAATGGGGCTCGCCACCTTTCTTATCCCATTCATGTTCTTCTACAGCCCAGTGCTCCTGATGAAGGGTGACCCCGCCGACATCCTGCAGGCCTTTGTGACGGCCGCGATTGGGGTTTGGTTCCTTGCGGGCTCAACTGAGGGCTGGTTTGGGGGTAAGCTGGCCTTGCCGCTTAGAGTCGTACTCTTCTTTGCCGCGCTCTGTTTGATTGTTCCAGAAACCATCACCGACCTCGTCGGAATTGTCGTGGGAAGCTCGATCTATATCGTTCAACGAATTCGGTTGAAACGCTCGAACGCCCTAACGTAACCGACGGGAAGACCTGACCGCAAAAGACCCCAAGTGAAGTATTACTTGGGGTCTTTTGATTTCGGAGATAATTTCGCCATGGCGTTAACGCGCGCTTTATCACCTTCTTAATTGTTGATCTTTGTAATTTTCCTTTCATGAAAACCGACATCCCAACCCCCGACCAATACCAAGAAATCCGTGAAGCCCTTCGTGATCTCTGCCGCCAATTTGATTCAGCCTATTGGCAGAAAGTGGACGAGGCACGCGGCTATCCCGAAGCCTTCGTCAACGCACTGACCGAGGCGGGTTGGCTGGCGGCACTCATCCCCACGGAATACGGTGGTTCAGGTCTGGGGCTTGCCGAGGCCTCGGTCATCATGGAAGAAATCAATCTTTCGGGGGGTAATGCGGGTTCGTGCCACGGACAGATGTACAACATGGGCACTCTGCTTCGGCATGGCTCCAAAGAGCAGAAAGAGTTTTATCTCCCGAAGATCGCTTCCGGCGAGTGGCGGCTTCAATCCATGGCGGTGACCGAACCCACCACAGGCACCGACACCACGAAACTCAAAACCACGGCCGTCCGCAAAGGGGACCGTTATGTTGTGAACGGGCAGAAAGTCTGGATTTCTCGCATCCAGCATTCCGACTGGATGATCCTGCTTGCACGCACCACGCCGCTAGCCGAGGTCACCAAGAAATCCGAAGGCATGTCCATCTTTATGGTGGATATCAAGCAGGCCATGCAGAGCGGCATGACAGTCCGCCCCATCATGAACATGGTCAACCATGAAACCAATGAAGTCTTCTTTGACAACCTTGAAATTCCTGCTGAAAACCTCATTGGCCAAGAAGGCCAAGGGTTCAAATACATCCTGGATGGCCTGAACGCCGAGCGTGTTCTCATTGCTGCGGAATGCATTGGTGACGCCTACTGGCTTGTCGACAAGGCGCGTCGTTACGCGAACGAACGCGTGGTGTTTGATCGGCCGATTGGCAAAAACCAGGGCATTCAGTTCCCGATTGCCGATGCCTACATTGAAACCGAAGCGGCCAATCTGATGCGCTTTGAGGCCTGCCGTCTCTTTGATGCGGGCCTGCCGTGTGGGCCACAGGCGAACATGGCAAAGTATCTGGCGGCCAAGGCCTCGTTCGAAGCGGCCAATGTCTGCCTGCAGACCCATGGTGGCTTTGGTTTCGCTTGCGAATATGACGTTGAGCGCAAATTCCGCGAGACACGTCTTTATCAGGTGGCGCCCATTTCCACCAACCTGATTTATTCCTATGTGGCTGAGCACGTGCTTGGGCTTCCTCGCTCCTTCTAATTCGAGGCCACCTCATTTAAGCCATCTCACTTGAGCTACCTCACTTAAGTCACAGACATTCAACCCCCTCGAACATCAAGTCACCCTGAACATGGCCCAATCACCACCCTCCACTGCCGCTCTGGCTGAATTTGCCAGCCACCTTCAGTTCTCTGACATTCCACAACCGGTGATTCGTCGCACCGAAGATCTTTTCCTGGATTGGATTGCCTCGGCCATTGCAGGCCGCAATGCCCGGGCCGTGGTGAGCCTGACCAAATTCTGTCGTGCACAAGGCGTGGCCAGCGGCGGGCCCAGCGAGGTGATCGGCGAGCGTCTTGGCAACAGCCCCTACCTGGCCGCCATGGCCAATGCCGCGGCATCCCATGTGGTTGAACAAGACGACCTCCACAACAGTTCGGTGCTTCATCCCGCCACGGTGGTCTTTCCGCCAGCCTTGGCCGTGGCTCAGGCCATCGGTGCCTCCGGCAAAGATCTTCTCGCTGCTTCGGTGGCTGGTTACGAAGTCGGTATTCGTGTGGGCGAATTCCTTGGTCGCTCGCACTACACCATCTTTCACACGACCGGCACAGTGGGCACGCTCGCCGCAGCAGCAGCCGTTGGGCATCTTCTGAAACTAAACCCAACGCAAATGAACCATGCCTTGGGTTCCGCCGGAACGCAGGCGGCCGGTTTGTGGGAATTCCTTCGCGATGCCGCCGACTCCAAGCAGCTGCATACCGCGCATGCCTCGGGCGCTGGGCTGGCCGCTGCCATGCTGGCCAAAGACGGCTTCACGGGTGCCGCCAAGATTCTTGAAGGGCTTCAAGGCATGGCCAAGGGCATGTCCAAAGACGCCAATTTGGACGCGCTCACCGATCAACTCGGCAGCCGCTGGGCCACTGCGGAAACGTCCTTCAAGTATCACGCCTCTTGCCGTCACACTCATCCCGCAGCCGATGCCCTTTTAAAAACCATGGCCGACCATCAACTGGCCATGCAAGACATTGCGAAGGTGGTGACCCATGTGCATCAGGGTGCGATGGATGTTCTTGGTCCGGTGGTGAATCCCCAGACGGTGCATCAATCGAAATTCTCGATGGGCACGGTGCTTGGGCTGGTGGCCAAGTTCCAGTTCGCTGGGCTCACCGAGTTCGAGCAGCACTTTCAGGACGCGGATATTGAGGCCTTCCGCAGCCGCGTCAGCATGACACTCGACCCCGAAGTGGATGGCGCCTATCCAAAGCGATGGATTGGAAAAGTGACCGTCACCACCCACGATGGTCGTGAATTTCACACCCGCGTTGACGAACCCAAGGGAGACCCGGGCAACACGCTGTCACGCGATGAACTCACCCTGAAAGCCTTGCGGCTTGCTGCCTATAGCCAGTGGGTGGATGAGGCAGAAATGAAGGATGTCATCGCCAGAGTATGGAAACTCAGTGAGATGAACCAGGTCGGGTTCTGGCTTCGCCAGGGTTAAACCACCCCGCGGCTAACCGTTCGACCTTAAATTTTTTTCCGCGCGACGCTCGCGCTCCAGATGTCCGATGCGTTCCAGCATGGTGACAATGGGGTAGAGCGTGCCTGGTTCGCCCTGTCTTGAATCGACCGAATCGCCCGGGGGTACCGCCGTCACCAGAAACTCAATCTCAGGCAAAGGCTTTAAGAGATAGTCCTTTTGGGGCGCCACCAGATAACTACCAATGGCCCGCGCCAGAAGAAAACTTTTTCTGGGTGCCGACACCACCGCCCTTTGGCTGACCGAATCAAAACCCTTGCGACGGATCACACGACCGATGTCGGCGTAGATCAAACGCGCGGCCATGATCGAGGCTCGGCAGTCTCGTGGAAGCGCAGCAATGCCGGTCTCGGCACGCTGATACAACTGATCGGCCACCCTCAATAGACGCGCCACCACACGGCCCAGCGCCGGTGAATGATTTGGATTCGCCAAAAAGGCATCCACATCCAGCCCTTCCTCATGGCACCAGTCCAAAGGAAGATAGATTCGGCCACGACGCGCATCTTCGCCCACATCGCGTGCAATATTGGTGAGCTGCATGGCCACGCCAAGTTCACAGGCACGCGCCACCGTCGCTGTTGAACGCCCACCCATGACCAACGTCATCATGGCGCCAACCGTGCCCGCCACACGGGCCGAATAATCATGCAGCTCATGAATCGTCTGGTATCGACGGCCACTTGAGTCCCACTGAAAACCTTCAAGAAGAGCGGCTGGAAGCGCTTTGGGAATACCGTATTCGTGAACTGTGCCGGCGAAGGCAATGTCAGCATCAATGCCGAAGCACTCATGGCGATAGATGGCATCCAGACGCTCATGAAGATAGGCCATCACAACATCGAGAGAGGCACCCTCTGGCATTTCATCCACCGCGTCGTCGGCCACCCGGCAGAAGGCATAGATGGCCGTGGCCGCGCATCGATATCGCTTTGGCAGAATTCGAGAGGCTGCGAAAAATGAATGGGATCCTGTTTTCATCAGTCGCTCACAGACCTGATGCACCTGATCCATCGAGACGCGGTCTCGGTTAGACATGGCTCAGCTTCGAGCGAAAAACCGCAGGGTCCGGCACCACGGACTCCAAGGCCTTAGCAGAAGAGATCACTCCTGGAATTCCTGCGCCAGGGTGTGTGCTTGCACCCACCATGAATAACCCATCAATGTCCTCGCTTCGGTTGTGCGGCCTAAACCAGGCGCTCTGCAACAGCAACGGCTCTGGGCCGAAGGCGGCGCCCCGGTAGGACAGCAGCCGGTTCTGAAAATCGAGGGGTGTGGTGACAAATGATTCGGTCACCTCGGCCTCAAAGCCCGGCATGATCGACTCATGCAGGTACTTCGCAATCGCCCTTCGATAGGGCTCGGCATGCGCGTTCCAGTCCACTCCGCTTTCAAGATGAGGAACGGGCGACAACACATAAAAGGTGTCGTGCCCCTCGGGAGCCATGGAAGGGTCTGAGGCGCTGGGCCGATGCAGATAAAGGCTGAAATCGTCAGCGAGCACATGCCGCTTGAAAATATCGGTGAGTAGCTCCTGATAACGAGGCCCCATCAAGATCATGTGATGGGGAATGTCGGAGTACCGCTTCTTGGTTCCGAAATACCAGACAAAAAGACTCATGGATGATTTCATCCGCTCGATCTTTCGGTCCGTCCAGTGCCTGCGGTGTTCGGCAGCGACCAGATGTTTGTAGGTCCAAGCCGTGTCGGCGTTCGACACCACAATATCCGCCGAAATGGCCTCACCGCTTTGAAGCGTCACGCCCGTGGCGCGGCCTTCGGCCACCTGAATCTGACGAACCTCTGCATTGCATCGAACCTCGTTGCCCTGATCACGAATGAGATCAACCAGGCCATTGATTAAGGCACCGGTCCCGCCCATGGCCCAGTGCACGCCATGCCGGCGCTCGAGCGAATTGATTAAGGAGTAAACGCAGGTGACTGAAAAGGGGTTGCCACCAATCAGCAGCGGATGAAAGCTAAACACCATGCGCAGCTTCGGATGACGAATGTATTTGGCGACCAAGGAATAGATGCTCTTCCAAGCCTTCATCTTGATCATTGATGGCATCGCCGCCAACAGATCGCCCACCGAATCAAAAGCCACCGAAGACAGCTCGAGAAATCCAAGCTTGTAGCAACGCTCGGCCTCTTGAAAAAAACGTTCATAGCCTTCGAGGTCATCCGGTGCGAACCGGGCCACCTCTTGACGCATGGCTTCAGGGTCACCCGAATAGTCGAACCAGCTGCCGTCATCGAAACGAATTCGATAGAAAGGGTCCATGAGCTTTAGCGCAACATGGTCCGACATGGTCTTGCCGCAAAGGGTCCAGAGTTCCTCGAGCAAAAAGGGCGCCGTCACAATGGTGGGGCCAGCGTCGAAGACGTAGCCCCCCCGGCGATGGACATAGGCCCGTCCGCCAGGGGCATCCAGTTTTTCCAGAACCGTCACCCGGTAGCCCTTAGCACCAAGGCGAATGGCCGCGGCCAGGCCGCCAAAACCACTTCCGATGACCACGGCGTGGGGCTTGGGTTGAATGGTGACAGGGCTTTTCATGGGTTCATTGTAGGTGTAAGTTTTAGTTGACGGTTACTGGTGTCAATAAGAAAATGGGTCGATGAGTCAATCCGTGTCGCCCCGCCTATTTCCTGACCTTTCGGCCGTGGCGGAGCTTTTGAAGCCGATCACCTGGTTTCCACCAATGTGGGCGTTCACTTGCGGTGTCATAGCTTCAGGCATGGATATATGGTCTCAATGGTCCATCATTCTGTTGGGGCTTTTGCTCACCGGGCCTCTTGTCTGCGCCACCAGCCAGGCGGTCAACGACTGGTTCGACCGCGAGGTTGACGCCATCAATGAGCCCAATCGCCCCATTCCAAGCGGAAGAATTCCGGGTCAATGGGGACTGTTCATCGCCCTCGCCTGGACACTTCTCTCTTTGATTCTAGCCACGGCCCTCGGAACTTGGGGATTGACCGCAACGGTTTTGGCCCTATTGCTGGCTTGGGCTTACAGCATGCCCCCCGTTCGACTCAAACAAAACGGCTGGTGGGGAAATGCGGCCTGCGGCATCAGCTATGAAGGTCTTGCCTGGATTACCGGCTCTGCCGTGATGGCCGGCGGGCTCATGCCCTCGGTCGAGTCCATGGTCCTCGCCTTGCTCTACAGCGTTGGGGCTCACGGCATCATGACCCTCAACGACTTTAAATCGGTTCGTGGCGACCGTCAGATGGGCATCCGCTCTTTGCCCGTGCAGCTTGGTGAACTGAATGCTGCGCGAGTGGCCTGCTGGACCATGGCCCTTCCCCAGGTGGTGGTCATTGGCCTGCTCATCCACTGGGGTGCACTCCCCTTCGCGCTGGGCATCGCTGGCTTACTTCTTGGGCAGATCGTGCTGATGCGTTGGTTTTTACGCGAACCCTCGAAGCGGGCGCTCTACTACAGTGGGTTTGGTGTGCCGATCTTCGTCACCGGCATGATGGTCAGCGCCTTCGCACTGAGGTCTCTACTGTGAGTCAGTCCGTCAAGCCCTTCGGATGGCTGGCCATTGTTCGGCTTGGCCTAGCCCAGCTAAGTCTTGGCGCAGTCGTAGTGCTCACAACATCCACACTCAACCGGGTGATGGTGATTGAACTTGCCCTGCCCGCATTAATTCCGGGGCTGCTCGTGGCACTTCACTATGCGGTGCAGATGGTGCGTCCACGGATGGGCTATGGCTCGGACATGCTTGGACGTTGCACACCATGGATTCTCGGGGGCATGGCCGTCCTGGCCACCGGCGGTGTGATGGCAGCAACCGCCACCACACTCATGGCCAGCCAAGGCATGCTTGGCGCACTTTTAGCCTTTGTGGCTTTCACAATGATTGGTCTTGGCGTCAGCGCATCAGGAACATCGGTATTGGTGTTGCTGGCCAAGCGCGTGGACGACCAACGCCGCGCTGCTGCAGCCACCATTGTCTGGCTGATGATGATCAGCGGCCTAGCCATCACAGCAGGAATTGCAGGCCAGCTTCTTGATCCTTATTCCCATGAACGCCTGCTCATGATCGCAAGCTGCGTCTCTGTGCTGGCCATGATCACCACGTTTTTGTCGCTCTACAAACTGGAGGGCGCAGCAGGCTCCATCCAACCCATCGAAAAAGCACAGAGTCAGCCGGATCAAAGCCAAAAACCAAGCTTTAAAGAAGCGCTTGGACAGGTCTGGCAAGAACCGGCAGCCAAACGTTTCACCATTTTTGTCTTCGTGTCGATGCTGGCCTTCTCGGCCCAGGATCTCATTCTTGAGCCCTTCGCCGGCATTGTGTTTGGCTTGACCCCAGGTGAGACCACAAAACTCTCCGGCCTTCAGCATGCAGGCGTCCTGACGGGAATGATTCTGGTTGCCTTTGCCTGTGGCCGCTTTGGCGAAAAAGTGGGGGTTCCACAATTTGGGTCCTTGAAATCCTGGACCGTTGGCGGATGCATTGCTTCTTCGCTGGCACTCATGAGCCTCACCCTGGCGGGCGTGATGGGCGAAGGTTATCCGTTGAAAACCACCGTCTTTCTCTTGGGGCTTTCGAATGGCGCGTTTTCAATTGCAGCGATTGCCTCGATGATGCGCTTGGCCAGCGAGGGCCGAGGCCAGCGTGAGGGCACACGAGTGGGGCTGTGGGGTGCAGCTCAGGCCATTGCATTCGGTGCGGGCGGCCTGATTGGCGCCACTGCCAGTGACATTTCACGCATGCTTATCGACGAACCCGGGCTGGCGTATGGCCTTGTCTTTTTCCTTGAGGCGGCGCTCTTTGTGGTGGCCGCTCGGCTTGCCACGCGAATCCACTCCAACCCTTCGCCCAACAACCAATACCCGCCTGTGCATCAGAAGCGTGCCGTGCCGGCCGCTTAATTTTTAGAGAGAACGACCATGCAGATGAACGAAACCCAACACATGAATTCCGCCATCGAGGAGTTCGACATCGCTGTGATCGGTGGAGGGCCTGCCGGCGCAACCGCTGCGGATGACCTGGCTCGCCAAGGCTTTAAGGTGATGCTGCTGGATCGGGCAGGACGAATCAAGCCGTGCGGCGGCGCCATTCCGCCAAGGGCGATGCGCGATTTTGAGATCCCTGAATCCATGTTGGTCGCTCAGGCCACCAAGGCCCGCATGATCTCACCCACCTTTCATAAGGTCGATATCCCCATTGATAACGGCTATGTTGGCCTGGTCGACCGCTGCGAGTTCGATGAGTGGCTTCGCACTCGAGCCCAAGCCCATGGCGCGGAACGTCGAATCGGGTCCTACGAGCGTCTTGAGCAAGAGTCTGACGGACGCGTCACCCTCCATTACATGGCACGTCGTGCAGCGGGTGACTCCCAAAGCTACCCCGCTCAGATCAAGGCCAGGGTTGTGATTGGCGCCGATGGTGCGAAATCCGAAGTGGCCCGTCAGAACATTCGTGATGCAGAAAAAACCAAATATGTTTTTGCTTATCACGAGATTGTGAAAACACCCGCCAACCCTCCGGCAGACTACGAGGCATCGCGTTGTGATGTGTACTACAACGGAAAGATGTCACCCGACTTCTATGGCTGGGTCTTCCCCCATGGCGACACCGCAAGCATTGGCACCGGCAGCGCTGACAAAGGATTCTCCTTGCGAAACGCCACGGCCCTTGTGCGCGAGGCAGCTGGACTACAGAACGCCGAAACCATTCGTCGTGAAGGTGCACCCATCCCCTTAAAGCCGCTGCCCTATTGGGACAACGGTAAGAATGTTGTGCTTGCGGGTGACGCTGCAGGCGTGGTGGCGCCGGCCTCGGGCGAAGGCATTTATTACGCCATGGCTGGGGGTCGTTTCGCGGGTGAAGCCGCCGCGGAATATCTGCTCACCGGTAATGCCAAGGCGCTTGCCAAAGCCCGCAAACGCTTCATGAAAGACCATGGCAAAGTCTTCTGGGTCTTGGGAATTCTTCAGTACTTCTGGTATTCCAGCGACAAGCGTCGTGAGAAATTTGTAAAGATCTGCGAAGACAAAGACGTTCAGACGCTGACCTTCGAGGCCTACATGAATAAAAAACTTGTGCGTAAGCGCCCCATGGCCCATGTCAAAATTTTTCTTAAAGACATGGCCCACCTCTTGGGGCTGGCCAAGGCTTAGTGCAAGGCTTAGTGGGCTTTAGGCGAAGGGGCCGTTGAGCTGAATGTTGGCGTAGTTCAGAAATCCAGCAATCGTCACCCAGGTGATGTAGGGCAAAAGCAGCAGGCTCGCGACTCGCGAAAGTCGCCAGAACAGCACCATCATGGCGGCAATTGAAAGCCAGAGAAAGATCAGTTCAATCATGGCCCAGTCGGGGCGCTTCACCGTAAAAAACAGCATGCTCCAGAGAACATGCAGCATGCTGTTTAAGGTGAACACCGCCAATAACTGAGCCCGATCCGCAACCGTCTTGGCGCATCGCCAGGCCCAGACACTGGCCACCGCAATCAAGACAAAAATGCTCGTCCAGATCACGCCGAAGGCCCAGTCCGGCGGCTTCCACTCGGGTTGTTTCAGCCCCTGATACCAAGGCCCAAGGTCGGTGAGGGACTGGCCAAGGGCCGAGACCGCCGATATCCAGACCACAGCGACGACCATCTGCTTGAGCAGACTCATGGAAAAGCGAGAATTTGAGTTCATGTCCAAAGTTTAGGTGAGTTTGGGTTTGCACTGCGCAAAAGCGCAGGAAATCCGTAAACTAATTGGTGTTGCAATCCACATCACCCCTCACCATGGAGACTCGCATGTCCGACATTCCCGAAAAGACGTTTGCCCATAAAAAGGCCCTCTTCCTGGGCTTAGCGGCTGTTGCGCTGGGCTTGGCTGGCTGTTCCTCACAAGATTCCACCATCAAGATCGGGCATGTCGCCCCCATGACCGGCAACCAGGCCCACCTGGGTAAAGACAATGAAGCCGGTGCCAAGCTGGCCATTGCTGACATCAACAAGGCCGGCATCACCATCAATGGCAAGCCGGTCACCTTCACCCTGATTTCAGAAGACGATGGCGCCGACCCCAAACAGGGCACGGCCGCCGCACAGAAACTGGTCGACGCGAAGGTTGCGGGCGTGATTGGCCACCTGAATTCGGGCACCACCATTCCTGCATCCAAGCTTTACAGTGACGCAGGAATTCCACAGATTTCCCCCTCGGCCACGAACCCCAAGTACACCCTGCAGGGCTTCAAAACCACCTTCCGCGTGGTGGCCAATGATGCTCAGCTTGGCGGCACACTGGGTCGTTACGCGGTGCAAGATCTCAAAGGCAAGAGCATCGCCGTGATCGATGACCGCACGGCCTATGGCCAGGGTGTGGCCGATGAGTTCGTCAAGGGTGTTGAATCAGTCGGCGGCAAGATTGTCGATCGCCAGTTCACCACCGACAAATCGACCGACTTCATGTCCATCCTTACCGCCATCCGTGCCAAAAAGCCGGATGTCGTCTTCTTTGGCGGCATGGATGCGGTTGCCGGTCCCATGCTTCGCCAGATGGACCAGCTGAAGATCAACGCCAAGTTCATGGGCGGCGATGGCCTGTGCACCAGCGAGCTCCCCAAGCTGGCGGATAAGGCCCTTGGCAACAACAAGATCTTCTGCGCGGAGGCTGGCGGTGTCACCGGAGCCTACGAGCAAAAGCTTGCCGATTTTCGTGCTCGCTTCAAGCAAGAGACCGGCGAAGAGGTGAAGCTCTATGCACCTTATGTCTATGACGCCACCATGGTCATGGTTGAGGCGATGAAAAAAGCCAATTCCACAGACCCGAAAAAATATCTGCCTGAGCTTGCGAAGATTCAGTACGAAGGTGTGACCGGTCCCATCGCCTTTGATGACAAGGGCGACATCAAGGGTGGCACACTCACCCTCTACACCTACCGCGGCGGCAAGCGTGAGCTTGTCAAAGTGATTCAGTAATCGTCAGGCTTTGCCTCTCATGACGGGCTGGTCGCCGCAAGGCCAGCCCGTCGTGCCATAAAGGGTTCGCCATGGACACCCTGATTCAACAAATCATCAATGGTCTTGTGCTGGGCAGCGTCTATGCCCTTGTGGCACTTGGCTACACCATGGTCTATGGAATCTTGCAGCTGATTAATTTCGCCCATGGCGAGGTGCTCATGATTGGTGCCATGGTGGCGTTGACGGTCTTGAGTCTTCTGGGCGTTGTTGCTCCCAATCTACCCATGGTGGTTCAGCTGCTGATTGCCACGCTTGTTGCAATTCCTGTTTGCATGCTGCTTTCGGCAAGCATTGAACGCATTGCCTACCGGCCTTTAAGAAATTCGCCGCGCCTTGCGCCGCTGATCACCGCCATCGGTGTGTCGATTGTTCTGCAGACGCTCGCCATGATCATCTGGTCGCCCAATCCACGAGTCTTTCCTGATCTCCTGCCGACCCAGGCCTTTGAGATTGGCGGCGCACTGCTGGCCCCCAAACAGATCCTGATCTTGGTCGTGGCCTCGGTGTCGATGATCGGACTTTTGCTGCTGATTCACCGAACTCGCCTGGGACGTGCCATGCGGGCGGTGTCTGAGAACCCAAAAATTGCAAGTCTGATGGGCGTGAATCCGGATCAGATCATTTCCGCCACCTTCATGATGGGTGCGGCGCTCGCCGCCATCGCGGGTGTGCTGGTGGCCATGAACTACAACATTGCACATTTCACCATGGGCTTCATGCTGGGCTTAAAGGCATTCACTGCGGCGGTGCTTGGTGGCATCGGCAATCTCGCGGGTGCGGTCGCAGGAGGCCTCTTGCTTGGCATCATTGAGAGTCTTGGTGCGGGCTACATTGGTGACCTGACCGGTGGCTTTCTTGGTAGCCACTATCAAGATATTTTTGCCTTCGCCGTGCTGATTCTTGTGCTGGTCTTTCGGCCCTCGGGCCTGCTTGGCGAACGCGTATCGGACAGGGCCTAAGGTATGTCACTGGCCAACCTTCGAATTCGTCTTTCTCGCCGCAATGCCATCCTGGCCGTGCTGGCCATCGGCCTGGCACTGATTGCCCTACCCTTTGTTGCGGGGCTTGCAGGAAATGCGTGGATTCGCATACTGGCGTTTGCACTGCTCTACATCATGCTGGCGCTGGGCCTCAATATTGTGGTGGGCTATGCGGGGCTGCTGGATCTTGGCTACATCGCGTTTTACGCGGTAGGCGCCTACCTCTATGCGCTTTTGGCCTCTCCTCATTTGTTTGAGCAGTTTGAGTGGATCCGTCAGACCTTTCCCAATGGCCTGCACAGCTCCATCTGGCTCGTCATTCCATTGTCGGCACTGATTGCGGGAATCTTTGGCGTGCTGCTGGGTTCGCCTACACTTCGTCTTCGGGGTGACTACCTGGCCATCGTCACCCTTGGGTTTGGGGAAATCATTCGCATCTTTCTGAATAATCTCAACGCACCCATTAACCTGACCAATGGCCCACAGGGGGTGAGCAACATCGACCCCATCACCATTGGCCCAGTGAATTTCGGTCGATCCTTTGAGCTCTTTGGCATCACGATGCCCTCGGTGCAGCTCTATTACTACCTTTTTCTTTTGCTGACCCTCGCGGTCATTCTGATTTCGATTCGACTGCAGGACTCCCGCATTGGACGTGCATGGATTGCCATTCGTGAAGACGAAATCGCCGCCAAAGCCATGGGCATCAACACTCGCAATGTCAAGCTTCTTGCCTTTGCCATGGGCGCCTCTTTTGGCGGCGTGTCGGGCGCGATGTTTTCGGCATTTCAGGGCTTTGTCTCACCCGAGAGTTTCGTGCTGATGGAAAGTATTGTGATTGTGGCCATGGTGGTTCTTGGCGGCATTGGCTATGTGCCTGGCGTGGTTCTTGGCGCCATCTTGCTTTATGCCATTCCTGAGATTCTTCGATACATTGCCAGGCCCATCCAGGAAACCCTCTTTGGCACGGAACTCATCGCACCAGAGGCATTACGCATGCTGCTTTTTGGCCTGGCCATGGTGGTCATCATGCTCTATCGGCCCATGGGGCTTCTGTCGGCAAGGAGGCCCCAATGACCACGCCTTTACTTCGCGTGGCCCATGCGCGAAAAGTCTTTGGTGGCCTCACGGCGCTTGACGACGTCAGTCTGGACATCATGCCGGGGCAGATCTACGGCCTGATTGGGCCCAACGGCGCGGGCAAGACCACATTCTTTAATGTCATCACGGGGCTCTATGCACCCGATGGCGGACGATTCGAAATCAATGGTCTTCCCTATCGGCCCACGGACGTTCACCGCGTGGTCGAAGCGGGCATCGCCCGCACCTTTCAGAACATTCGACTCTTCCCGGAAATGACCGCCTTGGAAAACGTGATGGTGGGTCGTCATCTGCGAACCCATGGTTTCCATCGCGGGGTGTTAGGCGCCATTTTAAGAACACCCCAGTTTCGTCAGAGCGAACAATCGATTCGAAGCGATGCCCTGGGGCTTTTGAAAGAGCTTGGCATTGAGCATCTTGCGGATGGCATTGCCAAAACACTCTCTTATGGGGATCAGCGGCGCCTTGAAATTGCGCGGGCCCTGGCCACGGAACCCAAACTGCTCGCCTTGGATGAGCCCGCCGCCGGGATGAACGCCACGGAAAAAAATGCCCTTCGCGACACGCTGGACACCATTCGCCGAAGTGGCAAGACCATCTTGATCATCGAACATGATGTGAAACTTGTGATGGGTCTTTGCGACCGGGTCACCGTACTTGATTACGGCCGCGTGATCGCGGAAGGTCGGCCTGCCGAGGTGCAGCGGCATCCTGCGGTCATTGAGGCCTACCTGGGAACGGGGGCAACGCACCATGCCTAACCCAGCCAAACCAGCCGCCCTTGAGCTTCAATCGGTGAAGGTCCGCTATGGTGGTATTCAGGCCGTGAAGGGCGTGAGCCTTAGCGTTCAGCCCGGCGAGCTTGTCAGCCTGATTGGTGCCAACGGAGCAGGAAAGACAACCACGCTGAAAGCTGTCACGGGTCTTGTGCCGGCGGCCGAGGGGCAGATCATTCTTCATGGGCAAGACATCACCCGCTGCCCAGCCCATGAAATGGCTGGACGTGGACTGGTCATGGTTCCAGAAGGTCGCGGGGTATTCGCCCGAATGTCGATTCTTGAAAATCTTCGGATGGGGCGTTACTGCCTGGGAAAGCCAGTCGTATCTGGGCCAGAGAGTCAATCTCCGAACGCTCCCGACCGCCGCATGGCGACTCGTCGTGTTGCCACCATGAGCGAGGCCGATGCCGTCGATGCTCAGCTCCAGCTTTTCCCTCGACTAAAAGAACGGCTGCATCAGCTGGCGGGCACCCTTTCCGGTGGCGAACAGCAGATGCTGGCCATGGCTCGGGCCTTGATGGCTGAGCCGCAGGTGTTGTTGCTTGATGAGCCGTCCATGGGCTTGTCGCCCGTCATGGTGGAGAGAATCTTCGATGTTATTCGAAGCGTTTCGGAATCCGGTGTGACCATTCTGTTGGTCGAGCAAAACGCGCGCCTCGCCCTGCAGTCAGCCCATCGGGGTTATGTGATGGACTCCGGCATGATCACTCTCAGCGCGCCCGCCCAAGAGCTTCTTCAAAACCCGGCGGTGAAAGCCGCCTATCTGGGCGAAACGGCCTAAAGCTTCGCGACGCAATCAAATCAGCTTCGAAAAGCGATTGGGGTTGATCTGCGATTGGAAGTACCGATCAAAAACCATGGCAATGCCACGAAGGAAAAACCGGCCTTTGGGGGGAATGGTGATCCGACGATCCGCGATCTCCACAATGTCTTCAGGAACAAACTGGATTTTCAATTGATCAAGCTCCGCACCGAAGTAGGTCTCGAATTGAATGCCGTGTGTGTCTTCAATGGTCTTCATGGAGAGACTACCCTGACACATCAGGTCCATGATGACATCGCGTCGAATCAGATCGTCTGCGTTCAGCTCGAAACCACGGGTGATGGGTAAGACACCCCGATCCAGTGCCTCGTAATATTCTTCCAGGGTTTTCATGTTCTGGCTAAATGAGGCGCCAATTTTGCTGATGGACGAGACACCAAGGGCAAGAAGATCGCAATCGGCCTGGGTGGTGTAGCCCTGAAAATTTCGATGCAGGCTGCCGTTGCGCTGAGCCATCGCCAATTCGTCGTCTTCGCGAGCGAAGTGATCCATCCCAATGTACTGATAACCCTCGTCCAGAAGTCGGTTGATCGCCATCAACATAATCTCAAGCTTGGCCTCAGCCGAGGGCATGTCTTCTAGGTGGATGCGACGCTGCGGCTTGAACCGCTCTGGAAGATGGGCATAGCTGTAGAGCGCGATGCGGTCTGGCGAAGCCTCAAGCACTCGATCAAGCGTGGCCTGAAAGCCATGGGTCGTCTGCCTGGGTAGGCCATAGATCAGGTCCAGGTTGACGGACTGAAAGCCGCAGGCTCGTGCGGTGGCCAATGTGGCCATGGTCATCTCGGCGGGCTGAATACGGTGCACCGCCTTTTGCACCTCGGGGTCGAAATCTTGCACGCCAATGCTCATCCGGTTAAAGCCAAGATCGGCCAGGAGATGAATGGTTTTCTCATCGGCGCTGCGCGGGTCGATCTCAATGGCGTACTCACCGTCGTCTGCAAAATCAAAGTTCTCCCGGAGCATACGCATCAGTCGTGAAAGCTCGGCGGCATTCAGGAAGGTGGGTGTGCCGCCGCCAAAATGCATCTGGGTAACCCGCCGACTGTTGGGCAGATACGAGGTTTGAAGTGCAATCTCTTTTTCGAGGTAGTCCAGATATTTGGCGGATTTACTGTGGTCTTTGGTGATGACCTTGTTGCAGGCACAGTAATAGCAGATGGACGCACAGAACGGAAGATGAACATAGAGCGAGAGCGGTTTGTCTCGCTCGATACGGTCACGGTGGTCAAGCCATTTGGCATGGGCCTTGGCATCGAACCCAAGATGGAATCGATCGGCGGTTGGGTAGGAGGTGTAACGGGGGCCGGGTTTGTCGAACCGGCGAATCAGCGCCTCATCCACGCCGAAGCTTTCAATGGTGATCATGGGTCATCGTCCTTGCAATGGTCTGAGAGCGAGTATCCCAAAGGGATGCGGCGCTAAGGTTGATGCATATCAAGCGATGAAATCAAGCGATGAAATCAAGCGATGAAATCAAGCGATGAAATCAAGCGGTGAAGCAGGCGATAACACAGCCCTCATTTCATCGAAAAAAAACGCCCAAAGGGGGGATCCTTTGGGCGTTAGCTCCACGTGGTGAGGACGGGGGGACGTCCGTTCGTGGGAGATCGGTCTACTTGGGAACTGAGCCGCCAGCAGCCTTGATCAACTTGGCCACAGGGCCTTGAAGTTCGGGATGGTTCTTCGCCATGGATTCACCGTAGAGCGGTTTATAGGCACCGAGGTGGCAGGTTGCGCAATTGATCTTCGCAACATCACCCTTGGGCCCCAAACGGTTCGCCGGGAACACGGGCTGCAATGGATCAATGAACTCATTGTTCAGTTCCCGAACCATGCGAATGCCGTGGTACGCCGTCACGCGCTGGGGTGGGCTTTGCTCCCAATCCGAGAAATTACGTGAGTTATGGCAGAACGAGCAGTTCACACCAAGGCCTTTGGACATGTGGATCATCAGTCCGTAGGTTGATTCGGTCATCTGGGTGCTGGAGCCATTGCTATTGATTCCCTGGGGAAGCGCCGTCTGAGCAATCTGACGGATACGCTGGTCACCCTGGAAATAAGCCGAGAACGGGTCATTGGGCAAGGAGCTCATGCCCACCGACACCGCGGGTTCGTTCTGTCCGTTGCGCTGACCAAGAAGCCCTTTGGCAAGCTTGGCGTCATTGGGTGCAAACCAAACCTGCTGGGGCACGGGCTGGCCTCGGTGACAGGTGTAGCAGGTCACGCCGGTATCGGCCACGTGGTTTTTCCATGCGGCGTTCAGATGTTGGGTCATCTGAGTCATTCGACGCGCAACCACCTTGGTGTAGAGTGAATCGTCCGCAAAGTTGGCCACGTTATGGCAGTAGGCACAGCCCTGTTCAGGTGCAACCCATTGCGTCATGGCCACCATGGTGCGGGTGAATTCACCGACGCTCAGGTCACCCAGAACTTTCACATTCTGATAGACCTGGCGGGCCTTCGGTCCGCTTTTGTCAGCAGGTTCGAGCGCGTCAGGCGCCTTGTGAAGGGCGGCCTCGGCATCCAAGGTGCGAGGGTTATAAACGAGTTCCATACCGGTGCCACGAAAGCCGGTTTGCACCGTTTCGATGGGTGGGCGCTCACAGCCAGCAAGCAGTGCCGAGACGGCAACAATTGCGGCAATCAAAGAGGTTCTTGAAAGGTTCATTATTTCGCTCCTTGAATTGCTGCAGGATCAACCACTGTGGGCCACATTTCGGGATATGGGGGTGCAATGCCATGCTTCACGCCCCAGAGGAACCAGTTGTCCACCACGGTTCCGGTGAGCAGGATGCCAATGCCGCCTGTTAAGGGGCAGAGCACCGCAAACCACCATGCCCAGCGGTGGATGGATTCCATCGTGGCGTTAAAGCCCATGGTCCATCGCCAAAAGAGTGCCGCACGCTCTGAGGCCGATCCGCGATCCACAATCTGTTCAACCTCGCGGTCACCGCCGTACTGGCTCACCGCAAGAATGGTGGCGCCGTGCATGGCAAAGAGCAAAGCCGAGCCATACAGGAAAGCAATCGACAGCATGTGGAAAGGGTTGTAGAACAGGTTGCCGTAACGGATCGAGAATGCGGCAGTCCAGTCAAGGTGCGAAAAAATTCCGAAGGGAACAGCCTCTGACCAGCTTCCCATGAGCACCGGACGAATAAAACCCAAGACCAGATACAGCCAGATAGCCGCCGCAAAGGCCCAGGCCACATGGGTTCCCAGACCAAGCGCGCGAGCGCGACGATAGACTCGGACCCACCAGAAGATGATGGAAAGCGTTAAGAAAAATCCGGCAATGTTCCACCATCCGCCTTGATTTAAAGGCGCCAATGAAAGCCCGTACTCGGGGGCTGGGGGGTCCAGTGAAAGCCAAAACAATTGGCGCACAAACTGAATCGGGTCGTAGTTGACCTGAACCAGCATGTTCCAACCAACGATCACGAAGGCAATGATGAAACAAAATGCCGAGACCACACCCAGCTTACCCAGGTAGATCGGGCCAATCTGAGCATTGCCGAGACGACCTGCGAGGTGCATCAGGAAAGGTTCTCCGACACGCTCGTTGTTGTCCGGTCCGTCCAACGCGACGCCATGATGGGGCGTTGCAACAGCCTGGACCTGTGTAAATAAATTCTGATATTCAGCCATGTTGTTCTCCTGAATCCTGGCTTACGACCAAATGGGCAGGTTGAGCCACCAGTTCCACCATTCCGGCCAGCCACGCGTCCAGAAGGGTCCGCTGATCACGATGCAGACAGCGCTGAAGAAAACGGCTGCCAGGGCGAGATAAAGCCCAAGGCGGTGAATTCCAAGCGTGCCAACCGAATAGCCGATCGTGTCGCGAAAGAAGGTGTCCTCGTGTTCAGGGGTCTTCACCACTTCGCCTTTTTTGGGATTGGCTGCCGCAAGAATCAGGCCGCCGTGCATCGCCAGGGCGAGACAGGTAGTGAAAAATAAGGTGATGGCCAGCATATGCGCTGGGTTGTAATGGAAGTGAAGGTAGGCATAGCCCACGTTCGATACCCAGTCCAGGTGACTCAGAATTCCGTAAGGAAACCCATGACCCCAGGCACCCATCAAGATGGGACGAATCACCACCAGGGTGACATAGCCAAAGACGGCCATGCTGAAGGCCACTGGCACGTGATACCCCATGCCAAGTTTTCGACAAATTTCAACTTCACGCAGCGCCCATGAGACAAAGGCGCCAATCGCGCAGATGGTGATGAGCTGCCACAGGCCGCCCTTCAGTAAAGGAGCCATGCCCAGGCCGTAGCTCAGGTCTGGAGGCGCGATATTGATCTGCCAAAGATTCCATGTTGGACCTTGTGAGGCGCCCCACAAGATCAAGACTGTGCCCAGCACTGCGAAGAAGACCGATGTGATCCCGAAGAAGCCGACGTAAAACGGCCCAACCCAGAAGTCAAACAGATCTCCACCGACCAGGGTTCCCCCGCGGACACGATACTTTCTTTCAAAACTGAGCATCGCCATTTGTGTATCTCCCGTTCAAGAGGCGAAGAGGTTTGCGTTCAGTGCAAACACCCTTCGCCGAGCTTTAAAACAATTACTTCGGTGAAGCCACAGAGGCTGGGGTTGCTTTCGCAGCCATGATCTCTGCCTGGCTTTTTCCATCCAGCCAGTTGAAACGCTCGGTGCTGAGCAAAATGAAATGAATCATTGCTGCCAGACCAAACAAAAACACCGCCTGTGCAGCCAGTGCACGGAGCGGATCGAACAAGCGCCAAATTCTCCACATGGTTCTATCTCCTAAAAAGATTCATTAAGTGAGTTGAGACATAAAGGTATAAACCGCTGCCTTAACGTCACCGATTAAAGTCTTGCCACCTTCTGCCCCCGGAAACCAGGAACGCCACCGCAGAAACAAAACCTGCGCGACGAGGGCGATCGCCAGAAACACCACGAAACTGATTGCAAAAATTCCATAGAACGTCAGAGAGTCGCTCTTGGCGGACTCTTGCAAGGATTCGTTCATGATCTGAGACATAGCATTCCCCTTAACTTAGAAGTGACGGATTAATGGAACCAGGGACGCCAAGCCCATACGAGTGCGTGGGCGACGACGGCGGTTGCCGTAAAAGCGAGTAGGCCTTGGATATAAAACTTGTGAAACTCCTGAGCTTCCTCATCGGTGAGTCCTGAAAGACTCGTGCTGCGATTACTCATAGGATCTCTCCTTTAAGTTGACCTTGCGGTCGTTACCACGAAAACCCCCCGTGGCCGGAGATGGCGCGGCAAAATGCCGCAGCATGCTGTCTGCTGTTGCCAGCGAATTCTTGAATCTCATGCGGGTTCCCCCTGGCGCAGTGCCTCGCGCGCACGCTGCACCAGCGCCAGCGTGACCCGCTCTTCGCCTGCACGACGTGCCTCGCGCTCGGCGCGATCACGCAGCCGTTTAGCAGCCGAGATCTGCACCAACACGGGCTCGGACTGAACGAATTCATTCATCGATTGCTGGGCATCGACATCCCATTGCAGCGCCGACTGATCGCGATCCGTGATGCGAGCAGGCGTGGCATCAACCCGGTCCATGTCCGACCCCAGAGGAAGGATGTGAAAGAGGGCGTCGAATAAGGCATTGCAGAATTCCTGGAGCACATAGGTTGCTCCGGCATAGCCCATGAAGGGTGTGCCCGTGTGGCGGCGAATGATGGCGCCTGGAAACGATGCGGGGATGTAAGTGGCTCTGGAACCGTTTTCCGCCAGATACATGCGTTCGTTGTAGCTGCCAAACATGACCAATGGGGGCTTTTCTTTGCAGAGCGTCCGGATGGCTTCGCTGTTTGTTTTTTCACCCGCGATGCGTGACACCGCGAACTGGCATGGAAGGCCCAATTCATCTTCAAGAAAGTGACGCAGGCCCCGCGTGTAAGTTTCGTTGGCCACCACCGCAAAACTGGCCGTGCCGAAGAAATCCTGGGTGACCGAACGCCAGAGATCCCAGATCGGCTTGATGGTGGTGTGCTTTTGCTGGGTGATGAAGGGTTCGGGGTCAAGGCCAAGAAGATCACCAAGGGTTCGCAAGAACTTGGTGGTGCTGTGAAGCCCAATCGGCGCCTGAAGGTAGGGGCGATCCAATGCCTCGCAAAGAAGCCGGCCGAACTCGCGATACATGCAGATGTTCACGTCGGCTTCCACCAAGCGGGAAACATCAGCCAGGTGACTGCCCAACGGGAAGACCATGTTGATCTCGGCGCCGATGCCTTGAACCAGCCGGCGAATCTCGGCAAGATCACTGGCCATATTGAAGGTGCCGTAGCACGGGCCGATGATGTTCACGCGTGGCTTTTCGCCCGGTTTACGCTCTCGTGGCGCAGGGACCTTCTTCATTCCATATTCCGACCAGAGCCAGAGCATGGCCCGGTTGGCGCACTGCCACTGATCTTCATCAATGGTTCGTGGAAGGAATCGTTTGATATTGGTGCCTTCAGGGGTGACGCCACCGCCGATCATTTCCGCGATGGATCCGGTAACCACCACAGCAGGCAGATCGGGGTCAAGCACCGCATGGGCGCGCTTCATGGCACCCTCGGTGCCTTCACGGCCAAGCTGCTCTTCCGCCAAACCGGTGACCACAATGGGCAGCTCGTGCGGGGGAAGTGCGTCGGTGTAATGCAACACGGAGGTCACGGGAAGGTTTTCGCAGCCCACGGGGCCATCGATCACCACCTGCATGCCCTTGATGGCTGTAAAGACATACACGGCGCCCCAATAGCCGCCAGCGCGATCATGGTCGATGACAAACATCAGCCCATCTCCTCGGCCTTACGGGCCTTTTGCTGTTTGGCAAGCTGACGACGGGTCATCTCGCGAAATTCGGGGTGGGCCTTGGGTGTCTCTTCCCAGACGCCAGCGTTATCCCCGTTACCAATCTCTTCGAAGAATTCGTGCATCTGATCAAAACGGGCCTTGTTACCGATCGCGGCATTGATCACCTGAGCCAGTGAGCCGGCCCCGGCAGGACCCATCAGCGGGCGAGCGGAAATGAGATTGGTGAAGTAAAGCGCAGGAATGCTTGCCTGCTTTGCGGCCTGAACCACCGGCGTGGTTCCAATGGCGAGATCAGGTTTGAATTCCGTCATGGCGGCAAGGTCTTGTTCCAACGAGGCGCGGAATTGAACATGCACGCCTTTGGATTCCAGCCACTCGCGATCCGCATTGCTCCAGGATGTTTTTGGGCAGGCCGTTCCAACATATCGAACATCTGCACCGGATTCGAGCAGCAGCCGAGCCACCAGAAGTTCGGAGCCTTCATAGCCACTGAGTGTGATTCGGCCTTTGATGGGCATCTTCGAAAGCGCGCCACGGATGGCGGGAAGAATTTGATTCTTTGCGGCATCGATTTTGTCTTGAGGCGTGTTGGTGGCGATGCCAATCGACTGCAGCCAAGCTTCTGTTCCCTCGTAGCCCACGGGGGCCGAGCCTACAACGGCACGACCCGCGGCTTCAAACTCGCGGATGCTTGCGGTGTAGAAAGGATGGATGGCGGCCACCGCGGCGCAGTCCAGCGCGGAATAAAGTTCTCGCCATTCGCGAGTCGGTACAACCGGTCCGGCGGCAAGGCCCATGGGGGCAAGCATCATGCCCAGGCCAACAGGGTCGGCAGGGAACATCTCGCCCAACAGGGTGACCGTGGGCCGATCCGTGACACGATTCTTCGGTGCCTGAACAGGGCCCGACATAATTTCTTCGCGGGCAAATTTCAGCATGGCGCCCGCAAGGACATCTTTCGCCTCGGCGTGGGTGGGAACACCAAAGCCTGGCACATCGATGCCAATGATTCGAACGCCGTTGATTTCTTTGGGCAGCAGCTGCAGCGGGACGCCACTTGCAGTGGGTACGCAGAGATTAATGATGACAATCGCGTCGTACTTCGCAGGGTCAGCCTGCTCGTGAACGGAATCGCGAATGTCTTCAAAAAGCTTTCCCGTCACCAGCGACTCGGAGTTAAACGGCACGTAACCTACGCTTCGGCGTGCGCCGTAGAAATGCGAGGTGAAGGTCAGGCCGTAGACACAGCAGGCCGAGCCCGAAAGAATGGTGGCTGTGCGACGCATGCGAAGGCCAACACGCAACGAACCAAAGGCTGGACACATGCTTTGAGGCTGATCGTGCGGGCCTTTCGGATAATCCAGGGCGTACTGATCAAGGGTTTCGCTTTTACCCGCTGTTTTCGCGGCCGCAAGAAGCTGCTCTTTTCCTGAATGACAGCCAAGACCGTCCGTGGGCACGGCGGCCTTCTGGGTCACGATGGGGATGTCAATGGTCTTGGGCATGTTGGGCTCGCGCTCAGACTTCTTCGTAGACCACTTCAAGCGTCTTTTTCTCAACCACCGCTTTGCCGGTCATGTCGGCCATGGTGGCGGGCTCGAGCACCACGTTACGACCCACACTGTCGGCCGAAAAAAGCGACAGCAGTTCGTCTTGGCTCAATGGCTTGGGACGCACCGGTGGTGCTTCCGCAACATTCGTGGCCAGTGTCTCGAACAATGGAGCCCACTGGGTTCCAGGGCGTCCAACAATTTCGTAGCTTGCGCTCTTGCGACGAATATCTTCGTTCGCTGGGATGGCCGAAAGAACCGGAATTCCGGCGCGTTCCGCAAACGCTGCGGCCTCGCCCGTGCCATCGTCTTTATTGATCACCATGCCGGCCACGCCAACATTGCCGCCAAGCTTTCGGAAGTACTCCACAGCGGAGCAGACGTTATTGGCGACATAAAGTGACTGAAGGTCATTGCTGCCGACGACGATCACCTTTTGGCACATGTCGCGAGCGATTGGAAGGCCGAAGCCGCCGCAGACCACATCGCCCAAAAAATCGAGCAGAACATAGTCAAAACCCCAGTCATGAAAGCCTAGTTTTTCAAGGGTTTCGAAGCCATGAATAATGCCGCGGCCGCCGCATCCACGGCCCACTTCCGGGCCGCCGAGTTCCATGGCATAGACGCCATCGCGCTTGAAGCAGACATCGCCAATTTCAACGGGCTCACCGGCGAGTTTTTTCTTTGATGAAGTTTCAATAATGGTGGGGCAGGCCTTGCCACCGAAGAGCAATGAGGTGGTGTCGCTTTTGGGATCACAGCCAATGAGCAAAACTTTCTTGCCCTGCTGCGCCATCATGTAAGAGAGATTCGAGAGCGTGAAGCTCTTGCCGATACCGCCTTTGCCATAGATGGCGATGATCTGCGTTTCTTTGGTGACCGGGCCGGTGGCCACGGGGTCCGGTTCAATGGCTGCTTCTGAACGAAGATTTTCTTTCAGCACAAATTGAACAGGAGATTCGACGGGGGCCTGCGGACGCACATTTGAGCTCATGACTTTTGTCTCCAGTCGAGAATCATTTTTAGGCAATCGGGGTTTTCAAACGCGGTGCGATAAGCCTCATTGGCCTGGGTCGGTTCCGACCGATGCGTGATGAGCCCATCGAGTGAGAGTTCGCCTGATTCAGCCATGCAGCGCACGGCGATGAGGTCGTCGGGCTGCCATTGCGCGGCAATTCGAATCGAAGCCTCACGCATGAAGGCGGGGGGGAAATCAAAGCTGAGGGGGTCGTCATAAAAGCCCGCCAACGCGATTTCACCGCCCATGGCCAATCGGCCGATCAGGGTGTTCAGCAGGTGCGGATCGCCGCTCACATCACAGATTCGTCGATAGCCGCGGCTGCTGTCGTCATCGGGATTGATCACGGTGTATCCCGTGGCACCCTCACGACGTGCGGCATTCGTTTCCCAGACCACCGGGTGATGACCAGCAATGACCGCGAGACGTGCAATGAGACGACCCAACACGCCATGTCCAACGATGAGATCGGGCTGGGCATTCGTGTCACCTTGATAGACGTGATGCGCGGTTGCGGCCAGCGCAAGCAGCACACCTTGTTCACCCAGTGATTCGCGAATGGCGAGCGCACGCGCCGCAGGCAGCACCACGCGAGAGGCGGCGCCACCGAAGAGCCCACGTATATCGCCGAAGCATTTTGCTCCGGGTACAAAAACAAAATCGCCGGGGCGATGACTGGCGCCCGGTTCTGCATGAATCACGCGGCCCACCGATTCATAACCAGGAATCAACGGATACCCCATGCCCGGAAAGTTCGGCATGCGGCCTGACCACAATAGTTTTTCGGTTCCGGTGCTGATGCCACTGAATGCAATGTCCACGACAACATCACCCTCAACCGGAGCGGTTAACGAAACCTGACTGAGCGCGAGCTCTTGTGGTTTCTTGAGTACGATCGCCTGAGACGTCGGGGCGAATGTTGAATTTGTCATTGTCAGTTTTGCGTTACTTTTATTGGTGTCAATGTAAGTTGACAGCTCGATCGTATGCTTTCTACGGGCAAAGTCAAGGAGTTTTGATGGGGGGTCAGCCCCGGGCGATCATCAGCCGCGTCTGCAGCGGCAGGCGTGTTTCGGTTAGACGGGGACAGTCAAAACCAGCCTCCGTCATCAGTTCGGCCAGGCGGTTGGCACTTCGGGACTTCCCCTTGCCCATGGCCAGCAGGTAAAAGCCGAAATAGGCGTCTCCCATGGTTTCGGCCCCAGGGGTGTCGGACATGGGTTCGGCCACGATCAAGGTGCCTCCCTTGGGCAGAACGCGACGAACGGCTTTCAAAATCGCCAATGCCCGGTGGTCATCATGGTCATAGAGCACGCGAATCACGGTGATGACATCGGCACCATGCGGCAGAGGCGTCTCGAAGAAGCTGCCTCCGTGGGCGGTCGCTCGGTCACTCAAGCCCTCGCGGGCGAAACCTTGGTTCGCCAACGAAGCCACAGCGGGAAGGTCGAAGACCATCAGGTTCAGGTGTGGAAAAGCTTTCGCGGCGGCCATCACGAAGGTGCCTTGACCCCCACCAACATCCAGGAGGGTCTTGTGTTTGCTGAATGAATAGGCCGAGAGAATCTCTCCCGCCACCAAGGGCTGAGAGGCACTCATGAGCTGCGAATACTCGGCCACCTTCTCTTCAGTGAGTAGCGTGGGTGACTGCCCATGTTCATCCGCATAGGGCCAGTAGCTTGCAAGGCTTGGATCCGTCTCGCCCCGAAGCAAGGCCACTGGGTCGCGCAGATCGGCATAAAGCGTCGCGTGATGTTCCACCAAGGCGGTCACCGCGGTGTTCGTCACCAGTACACCGCCCAACATTCCCAAGCCCCACACGCCAGGCGCTCTCTGCTCGACGAGCCGCAGGGGCTCGGCAGCGGCCAACAAACGTTGTGCGGCCTCCTCGGTCATGGCCATTTGTGTAGCGAGTTCGACTGTGGTCTTTGGCCCAGCCGAGAGGATCTTGAACAGATTCAGCTTGACGCAGGCATAGAGAATCTGTGAATAAACGAAACCCGCAACAAGGTCAAAGAGTGCCTTGGCCTCACGGCGTGCAATCGGGCGCGTTAGTGGAAACCATGCGGCGAAACGATGAAAGGCTTCGCTCGCCAGCAGTCGATCTCGCCAGGCGAGCCATTGGTTCTTTAACGACACAACGCGCTTCTAAGCAGGAATACGCTCAAGGGCGTCACGCGGAACGAGTCGTTCGGACTCGGCCAGCACTAGGGCACGGAGGTCGGGTGCACCGGGGCATGAGGGAATCGCGCGAATGGCCTTCCCTACCAATAAATCGAAGTTTTGAATGGCGCCAAAAAGACCAAGTTCCCGGGTCGAGCTTTGGCGATCATTCGCAAGGTCCTGCCCGACGGGCTTACCCAGAAGATTCGGGTCGCCAATGACATCGCGGATGTCATCGGCCACCTGATAGGCCTCGCCCAGCCATTCACCAAGAGGTCTCCATGATGCAGCGGCGGCTCCACTGGTGATGGCGCCACAGGCGGTGGCCGCGGCAAATAGCGCTCCTGTTTTCGCCCGTTGGTATTCACGAAGATCAGCGCGAGGTTCACATTCCCAAGCCTGCCCAGCAACGATGCCATTGGGCGAGCCTGTCGCCTCCGCAATCACGGCCATGACCTTGGCCACGCGCTCGGGATGACGCGCGTTCGCGCTGGCGAGCACCTGAAAGGCGAGAACAATTAAACCGTCACCGGTCAACACAGCAATACGTTCCCCAAAACGCGCATGAACGGATGGCTGGCCGCGGCGAGTTGCTGCATTGTCAAAACAAGGTAAGTCGTCATGAACCAGTGAGGCGCAGTGCAAAAGCTCAAGCGCGCAAGCGGCGGCGATGGAAAGCTCTGGATCGTCCATGCCACAGGCTTTGGCCACCGAGAGCGTGAGGCTTGGCCGAATTCTTGCGCCTCCCGGAAACACGGCGTGGTGGTAGGCTTGCGCCAGAATTCCGGGGCCCCTTGGAGATTCGGCCAGGGCCAGCGCAGAGACCAACGCCTGCTCGATGATTGTGCTGCCCGTTTCCGCTGATCTCATAAGTTGTCCTTTACCGGTTAGTCACCCCCGAAGCCCAAACAGGACCAGGGGACACCATGTGTATAGGTATATTGTCACTTATGACTGTCAACTGCAATAGACACTTTTCGGGTCAATCACCCCGGCTGGATCGGGCCGGGGCGGACAAGGCCCTTCCCCGAGACTGGCCCCATCGTGAGGCCAGCGCCTTTTTTACGTCGGGAAACCTGCGCTGGCACCTTCAGCACTTCGGTTCAACACGACCCTCTGACAAGACCCTGATTCTTTTGCATGGCACCGGCGGCGCCACCATCTCGTGGACCGACCTGATTCCAAAAATGACGGGGTCCGGTTGTGTTCTTGCGCTGGATCTTCCCGGGCATGGCTTCACCACTGGCGCAAGCGTGGATGAACTCACCTTACCAACAATGGCTAGGCAGCTTCATCAGCTTTTCCTTGATTTAAATCTGGAAGGCGATGTGAACCTGGTTGGCCATTCCGCAGGCGCACCACTGGCTATCGAGTGGGCCCTTCAACACCAGAACGATCCAAAAATTCGATTCAAGCTGCGAAACCTGATTGGGCTGAATCCCTCACTGGTGCCGCCACCACAGATCTACACCACCCTTCTTGGCCCCATCGTTGCACCCATTGCCACCTCAAGCCCAATGACCGGGATGCTGGCCTTTATTGCGTCCAACACCGGAATGATTGATCAGCTGCTTGATTCCACGGGTTCTGCCGTGCGGCCCGAACAACGCAAACATTACCGCTACCTCTTCACCCAATCGAATCATATTCAGGGTGCCATGGGCTTTATGGCCGGCGCCGACCTTCCCTCTATTTTGAATCGCGGCCCAAAAATTCAAACGCCCATTCACTTTCTCATTGGGGCACAAGACCCCTGGGTGAAGATGGCACCGTTAAAGGAAGCCATTGCCAAGGGCTTTCCTCAGGCAAAGAGCACCACCTTGACCGGCGGACACATTCTTCACGAGGAACAGCCTGAAAAGGTCGCGTCCTACCTCACCGACATCGTCCGAACGGCCTGAGAAAGCTCGGTTGCTGCCGCGTGAGGCAGCAACATGTATCGCGCGCGCATCTCGGCCGCAAGCTCGCGCGCCAGATCCGATGACTGAGGCGAAGTGTCAATCACCATCGCACCCACCCCCAGCATGGCCAGGGCATGCGCCGCTTCGCGCGCTTCCTGTTGCGCCAGTTCTCGTCCCGTTTGCCCATCACGCGTGATGTTCGCCTTTCCGTCGGTCAGCATCACCACCAACGGCGTTTCACCCTTGCGTACAACACTCGCAGCCAGATCACGGCAGGCGTCGATGGCCAGCGACAGTGGCGTGCCGCCACCTCCTGGCAGACCCGCGAGCCCACGCTTGGCGCGAACTAAGGACCGCGTAGGCGGAAGAATCACCTCGGCCTGTCGGCCGCGAAAGGCGATCACGGCCACCTGATCGCGACGCACATAACAATCTGCCAGCAGCAATTCGATGGCGCCCTTCGCCTCAGCCAGTCGATGCAAAGCGGCCGAACCTGAAGCGTCAATCGCAAAAATCGTGGTGGTTTCTGATCGCTCTTTAAAACGCTTGATTCGAAAATCCTCGGCGCGAATGATGAGTCTCGACAAGGAAACATGGTGGCCAACATGGCCAGCCTGATTCGCGCTAGCCGCCTGACGAACGCGCTGCCATGGCGCCGCCGCACGCAAGGTGTCCATCACACTCAGGCGCTGATGCCCCCCCGGAATGCCGGATCGGGAGCCCATGGGTCGGCCACGGTGCCCTCCTTTCTTCAAGGCGCCAGATTTTCCTGAACTCGAGCCCTTGGCGATACGGCCCTGGTCGGCGAGCAGCTGAGACAAAAGCCCGGCGGGAATGGCGGCCTTTGCGGCTTCCAAAACCAATTCATCCATGTCGTCGGGAAGCTGGGTGGGCGGGGCGGCGTCTTCCGATGCGTCCGAGGCTGCGTCGTTGGGAACATCCTCCGATTCAGGTGCGTTCGCAGCGTCGTCCGCGTTGTTCTCCGGACTTGACGCGTCAGAATCTGCCGGGTCTTGATTCGCTTCAGCACTTACCGGAAGCCGAGTGGCACGGGGCGACAATACAAGCCTCGCGGCAAGCGCGGCATCCAACAGGCTGGCTTCCGAACGACCAAGCTGCAGCGCAATGCGGTGTGCCACTCGAGCTGCCATCATCGAGGCTCGCAGGGAATCAATTCCAAGCGCAAGAGCAGTGGAACAAAGTGCGTCAATCACCTGCACGGGGCCTTCATCCGGAGCCGCATGGCTCAAGGCAAGATCGCTGAGTATTTCCGGAAATTCTTGCACCGCCTGACGCATGACCGACAACGGAATCGAGGTTAGGTCCACCCGAAAGGCAATGCGATCCAACAATTCTGGCGGCAGGTGTTCATCATCCGCGACGCTCTCGTCCAGAAGCAAAAGACCGAACGACACCGGTGTCTCGTCACTGATGCCGTCTCGTTGAATGGTGACTCGGCCAAGGTCTATCGCCGAAGCCAGACGTGCAGCGAGGCCTGGCGGCATGCGCTCGGCCATTGGGACCGCCAGAACACCACCATGCATTTCAGACAGCAGCCCGGGGTGAAGAACCGGTTTACCGGAATGCAAGGTGGCCGCAAGATCAAGGCCACCAATCAGCCGATCATCTTGAATCGAAAGCGGTAGCTTGCGAAAAGTCTGCGATGGGGCAAGCTGTGACCGAATCCATTCAACATAGACATCGCGCACCGGGCCGGCATGCGCCCGAATGGCAAGCCCTCCGAGTGGGGCAGGAGAAGCGGCAAAAAGATGGGCCGCGATGAGCGCATCGCGAACCGTCTCGTGGGTGGCGTCAGGCGGCAAAGACTTCATCAATCGCCCGCTGCACTCGTGTGCCTGAGGCGGTGTCATCCAGTGGATTACGGCGCAGGCGATGGCGCAGCGCCATGGGGGCAATCGACCTGAGATGATTCACGGTCACGGTGGCCGAGCCGTCAAGGGCCGCCAGGGCTCGCGCAGCGCGCATCAGCGTGAGCTCTCCACGAAGGCCGTCAGTGCCAAGCTTCATGCAGAGCTCGGCCGCCTTCTCAAGCACCGAATCGGGCAGTGCAGTCGATTCCAGTCGCTCACGCCCCGAGGCAATTTTTCGACGGATTTTGTTGTCTTCTTTTTTCCAGAGTTCAATGAACGCATCCGCGTCACGCTCAAAGGCATCTCGTCGCTTCACCACATCAATTCTCGAGGCAAGGTCTTGGGGCGTTTTGACATCCACCGAGAGCCCAAACCGGTCAAGAAGCTGGGGACGAAGCTCGCCCTCTTCAGGGTTGCCGCTGCCCACCAATACGAATCGCGCGGGATGCTGAACGCTTAAACCTTCCCGTTCCACCACGTTCTCACCACTGGCCGCAACGTCGATCAGAAGATCAACGATGTGATCTTCGAGAAGATTCACCTCGTCGATGTACAAAAACCCTCGATTGGCCTTCGCCAACAGGCCGGGCTCAAAGGCTTTCACGCCGTCACCAAGCGCGCGCTCCAGATCAAGGGCGCCCACCACACGATCTTCTGTGACACCAAGCGGCAGATCCACCACGGGTACCGGAACGAGGTGGGTCTTCACCACAGCCTTGCCTTTTTTGAGTGTCTTGCAAAAATCGCAGACCGAACGAGTTGTGTCCGGATCGCAGCCATAGGGGCAGCCGACCACCGCTTTCATCTTGGGAAGAATTGCAGCCAGTGCGCGAACTGCCGTGGACTTACCGGTTCCCCGGTCACCGAAGACCAAGACACCGCCAATGGTCGGGTCGACGGTGGTGACCAACATGGCCAGTTTCATCTCTTCTTGGCCAACAATTGCTGAAAACGGAAATGCTGCTGCCATGGTTCAAAGGCCTTTGCCTAGTCAATCAATAAGCCTAGTTTAACGCCGCCAACGCCTTCGAATATCCAGAGCATGAAGAATTCCAGCGGCCGCAAGCGCCGCAGCAACCAGCCAGAGTGAGTCTCCCGCCAGGGCAACGCGAAGCGCCAACATCAGGCAGAGCCCTGAAAAAAGATTCAGGCCAATCTCGGAAAGAGCCAGGCCACGGCCCGACCTTCGGTGGTAAAGCCACAACACCAAGGCCTCGATCAGGGTGAGTGCAATGACGGCATCCACAAGCCAGCGCAAGACTTCGATCACCATTGAAGTTCCATCACAGCATCACGCGCCAAGGGCCAGATGCTCATGCAGAAAGGTTTCTAATCTCAGCCAAGACCTGGTCCACATGCCCGGGCACCTTCACACCGCGCCATGCCTTGCGAAGTGTTCCGTCAGCACCCATCAGGAAGGTGGATCGCTCGATACCGCGCACGGTTTTGCCGTACATGTTTTTATCTTTCATCACACCCATGGCGTTGCAGAGAAGTTCTTGCGGGTCTGAAATCAGGGTGATGGATAGGCTGTACTTGCTGATGAATCGCTGGTGCGAGGCAAGGCTGTCACGCGAAACACCGACCACCTGGGTATCCAGCGCAAGAAAATCGGCATGGTGTTTCGAGAAGTCCTGGCCTTCCACCGTGCAGCCGGGCGTGTCGTCCTTGGGGTAGAAATAAAGAACCAGCTGATGGCCAAGGAAATCGGCCAGCGTGATGGGTCCACGGGTGGTTTCAAGGACAAGGGTTTGAATCTCGGGGGGCAGGCGCTGACCGTCAGTTAAGGTTGTCATAGGGGCTTCCTTGAAGGTGTCGAGATCGCCCGCCTGGCCGTGGAATAATCAGGCCAACGAGCCGCCATGAAACGAAACCTTATTTTACTTGCCCTTTGTCAGGGCCTGTTCCTTACCAACAACATCACCTTCATTGCCATCAATGGCCTGGTGGGCTTTTCCATGGCGCCCTTTGAATGGCTTGCCACCCTGCCCGTGATGGGCTATGTCGTTGGCAGCGCCCTATCCACCAGCCCCGTGGCCCGCGTTCAAAAACGTTTCGGCCGCAAGTCGTCATTCTTAATGGGCATTGCCGTGGCGATTCTTTCCTCACTGCTCTGTCTTTTTGCCGCCACGACCAAAAACTTCCCTCTGCTGGTCTTGGCCACGGTCATTGCCGGCTTTTACCAAGCCAATGCCCAGCTCTACCGGTTCGCCGCTGCCGAGCTTGCGTCTTCGGACTACAAAGAAAAGGCCGTCTCTTGGGTCTTGGCGGGCGGACTGATTGGCGCCATTTTGGGGCCCAACATTGCCGCCATCACCAAGGACTGGCTGTCCACGCCGTTTGCGGGCTCCTATGTCTCGCTAACCGTCGTCGGGCTAATCGCCGCGGGGCTGATGTCCATGATTCAGTTCCCCAAGGCCAAGGAAGAGGTTGTCTCAACCCCTAAGCCCACCAGGCCTCTTGGCGAAATTCTGAAGCAGCCCGTTTTTATTATTGCCGCCATGGGAGCGGCACTGGGTTATGGCGTGATGAATCTGCTGATGGCATCCACACCCCTGGCCATGCAAACCTGCGGCTACCCGTTTCAAGACGCGGCCTTTGTCTTGCAGTGGCATGTCATTGGCATGTTCGCGCCCGGCTTTTTTACGGGCCATCTGATCAAACGCTTCGGCGCGCCAAACATCATGGCGGCAGGCATTGGCCTGAATTTTCTGTGCATCGGGGTGGCGCTAACCGGCACCGATCTTCATCAGTTTCTAATCGCTCTCTTTGTGCTTGGCCTGGGCTGGAATTTCCTTTTCACGGCAAGCACCACGCTTTCCCTGAAAGCCTATCGGCCTGAGGAAAAAGACCGGGTGCAAGGGATTCTGAATTTCTGCGTCTTTTTTGTGATGGCCATGACCTCATTTGGCTCTGGCGCCCTGGTCACCACCCAGGGATGGTTCTGGCTGAACCTTGGCTCCATCGTTCCCATGGCCATCATGACCATCGGCCTCATCTGGTTTGTACGACAATCATCCACTTCACCCACCAAGGAGACATCATGATTCATGAACTTCGCATTTATCACTGCTGCCCCGGCAAGCTGCCTGATCTCATCGCCCGTTTCAAAGGCCACACCCTGGAATTTTTCAAGCAATACGGCATCAAGCATGTGAACTTCTGGACCACCTTGATCGGCCCCTCGAACGCGGCGCTGTATTACACCCTTGAATTTGAATCGCTTGCCGACCGCGAAGCGAAATGGAACGCCTTTCAGGCAGACCCCAAATGGATCGCCACCCGCAAAGAAACCGAAGCCAACGGACAGATCGTTGAGCGCATTGAAAATATTATTTTGAATCCGCTGTCCATGTGATTGGTTGGTGGCCATCGCCCAACCCAAGGCCTAGCGAAACCGCTCCACCCTTGGGTCGGGAACCCCCACTTCAGCAAACCCCTTGGCCCTGAGCTGACAGGCGTCGCAGTGACCGCATGGCGCACCACTGGGCAGTGGGTCATAGCAGCTTGTGGTCATGCCGTAATCCACACCCAGGGCAAGGCCCCGGCGAATAATGTCGGCCTTGCTCAGGCTAAGCAGTGGCGCATGAAAGGTCATGCCACGCCCCTCAACGCCTTCGCGAGTCGCCAGGTTGGCCATGGCTTGAAAGGCAGCAAGGTATTCCGGGCGGCAATCAGGGTAGCCGCTGTAATCCATGGCGTTGATGCCAATCATGATGTCTCGCGCGCCCATCGCCTCGGCACAGGCCAGGGCGAATGATAGAAAAATGGTGTTGCGGGCCGGCACATAGGTCACCGGAATCTCGCGGTCAATCACCGCCAGGTCTCGGTCTTTCGGAACGGCCAGGTCACTGGTCAGTGCCGAGCCACCAAACGCACGCAGGTCAATCTGAACCAACCGGTGTTCGGAAGCACCCATGGCTTTGGAAATCTCTTGGGCCGCAATGATCTCGGCGCGGTGGCGCTGGCCATAGTCAAAGGCCAGGGTGGTGACATCAAATTCGCGGGCAATCGCCTCGGCCAGGACCGTTGCGGAATCAAGACCGCCACTGAGAAGCACGATGGCTTTGGCTGGGGGACGTGCAGACGACATCCCTGAAGTTTACTTCAAGCCCCCCGCATAGGCCCTCAGAAAAACGACGACGAGCGCCTCAATCAGATCCGATGTCAGCGTATCCACCATGGGAAACTGGGTCGCTGGAAACAGTAAGATTCGGTTCATGACTTCTTCAAACCCCAAAACTGCTCGCGTCGGACTCGTTGGTCTTGGCGCCATGGGGCTGGGCATGGCCCAGTCGCTCCGCCGCCAAGGCTTTTCACCTGTCGTGTTTGATGTCCGCAAGGACGTCGCTGAACGCTTTGCCGCGGAGGGTGGCGCTGTGGCCGGCTCGTTGCAGGAACTCGGCGCTGCATGCGACGTCGTGATCTCGGTGGTGGTCAACGCCGCGCAAACGGAATCCGTGCTCTTCGGTGACCAAGGCTGCGCTGCCGGCATGAAACCCGGTTCGGTCTTTGTGATGTGCTCCACCGTGGACCCAAACTGGTCGATGGCGCTTGAATCACGGCTTGCCGATCTCGGCATTGGCTACCTGGATGCGCCAATTTCTGGCGGAGCGGCCCGAGCAGCCAAAGGCGAGATCACCATGATGACGGCGGGCAAGCCTCAGGCCTACGCGGTGGCCGACCCATTTCTCAACGCCATGGCCGCCAAGGTTTACAAACTGGGTGACCAGGCCGGTGCAGGCAGCAAGGTCAAGATCATCAATCAGCTTCTTGCCGGTGTACACATTGCTGCCGCCGCAGAGGCCATGGCCCTTGGCATTCGCGAAGGTGTCGACCCCGCTTCGCTTTACGAGGTGATCACCCACAGTGCTGGCAACAGCTGGATGTTTGAAAACCGTATGGCCCATGTTCTTGCCGCCGACTACACACCGCTTTCCGCGGTTGATATCTTTGTCAAAGACCTTGGCCTGGTTCTGGATTGCGCGCGCAACACGAAGTTCCCGTTACCGCTGACTTCCACAGCCCATCAAATGTTCATGCAAGCCTCGACGGCTGGCTATGCCAAGGAAGATGACAGTGCTGTGATCAAGATCTTTCCCGGCATCGATCTGCCCAAAAAACAATCTTAAGAAAGCGTATCGAAGCCATGAACATTCTGATCACTGGCGGAAGCGGCTTTCTTGGCGTCAGGCTTGCGCGAGAAATTCTTTCGAAGGGCTCATTGGCCTTCATGGGTGGCGCAGCCCAGGCGATCCAGCAACTGACGCTTGTTGATCGAGTTCCACCCCCGCCTGATCTTCTGAACGATACGCGCGTGGTGTCGATCACGGCCGACCTTTATGACCTTCTCAGCCAAAAGAAGCTTGATGCACTTCAGGGTGCCCAACTTGTAGTTCACCTTGCTGCCGCAGTGAGCGCCGAGTGCGAGGCCGATTTTGACCTTGGCATGCGCAGCAACTTTGACACCACGCGCCTGCTGCTTGATGCCTGCCGCGACATTGGCCACAGTCAGCAGCACAAACCCTTGGTTATTTTTGCAAGCTCGGTGGCGGTCTTTGGAAAGCCCGCCGGCCAGACCTGGCCCGCTGAAGCCATTGACGACGACACACTGCCCACGCCACAAAGCAGCTACGGCATTCAGAAGTTCATTGGCGAACAGCTCATGGCCGACTTCACACGCAAGGGCTATATCCATGGCCGAAGTCTGCGGCTCATGACGGTGAGCGTTCGGCCCGGTAAACCCAACGGTGCCGCATCAGGCTTTTTGTCCGGCATGATTCGAGAACCTCTGGCGGGCGTGGCCTCGGTGGTTCCGGTGGATCCCTCCACACAGGTGGCGATAGCATCCCCGGCGCGCACCATTGAGGGTATTCTGCGAGCAGCATGCGTGAGCGATGACGATTGGGGCCCGCGCACCGCCATGAACCTTCCGTCACTTCGCGTGAGCGTGGGCGAGATGGCGGCCACTCTTCAGCGAATGGGTGGCGACAAGGCCCACCGGCTTTTGGAATGGAAGCCAGACCCGGCAATCATCAAGGTGGTGAACAGCTGGCCTGGCCATATCAATGCCCCAAGAGCACGCGCACTTGGGCTGCACCCAGATGCAAGCTTTGATGCCATCGTGCAGCAGTACATCGACGAAAACCTGACAGGTCAGACGTCATGACACCGCCCAAACCATCCACACGAAAACCTCTGGCGCTTGGCTGCATAGCTGACGACTTCACCGGAGCCACAGACCTTGCCAATAACCTGGTGCGCTCGGGAATGCGCACCGTGCAGCTGATGGGTGTGCCAAAGGCTGACCACAGCCACGATGACGCCGACGCCGTGGTGGTGGCTTTGAAGTCGCGAACCATCCCCGCCGAAGAGGCGATTGCCCAGTCTCTTGCCGCGCTTGAATGGCTTTTGGCGCATGGTGCCCAGCAGATTTATTTCAAATACTGCTCCACCTTTGACAGCACCCCGAAGGGAAACATTGGGCCCGTGGCTGAAGCCTTAATGAAGGCGCTTGGCACCTCTTTCACCATCGCCACGCCTGCCTTTCCAGAAAATCAGCGTTCCGTGTTCCAGGGCCATCTTTTTGTTGGCTCCACATTGCTTGAGCACACCGGTATGCGTGACCATCCGCTCACCCCCATGACGGATTCCAATCTGGTTCGGGTCTTGCAGGCCCAGTGCCATCAAAGGGTTGGGCTCGTTGATGCCGCCACGGTGGCCGAAGGTTCAGCGGCCGTTGGCGAGCGCATGCTTAGCCTTCAGAGGCAGGGTGTGGGGCTTGCCATTGTTGACGCCATTTCCAACCGCGATCTGCTGACCATTGGCGCCGCTCTGAAGGGAATGCGGTTGGTCACCGGGGGGTCTGGCGTGGCCATTGGGCTTGCGCAAAACTTCGGAATTTCTCCCAACCCAACATCCGAGGCTCTTCCCAAGGCGAAGGGCAAGAAGGCTGTCGTGTCAGGCAGCTGTTCTGTGGCCACTCAGGCTCAGGTTGCCCATTTCATTGCACAGGGTTTTCCCAGTTTTCAGATTCACCCTGCTGAGATTGATACCCAGGGTGCTCTCGTCAATAAGGCCTTGGCATGGGCAGCCTCGCAAAACGAGCATGAGCCTATTTTGATTTACTCAACCTCCAGCCCTGGGGAAGTTAAAACCATTCAAGACAAGCTGGGTGTTGGTCATGCAGGAGAGCTTGTGGAAACCACACTGGCCGCAATCGCCAAAGGCCTGGTTCATCAGGGTGTTCGGCAGCTTTTAGTTGCGGGGGGTGAGACCTCGGGCGCCTGTGTTCAGGCGCTGGGCATTGACCAGATGCAGATCGGGCCGCAGATTGACCCCGGTGTGCCCTGGTGCTGGGCCCAGGCCAGTGCATCGGAATTCGCCACACCATCGGGTGACGCAGTGTCGCTTCACCTTGCCTTGAAATCCGGCAACTTTGGAACCGAAGACTTTTTTGTCAAATCATTTGGCCTGCTGAAGTGACCCGCCCGGCCACCCGGTCTATGATGAAGCCCATGACTGAACACCAAGCCAGAAACGACATTGTTCGCATTGGAAAAAGCCTTTTCGATCGTGGCTATGTCCACGCCACCGCTGGCAACATCAGCGTGCGTCTTGAAGATGGTTTTCTCATCACCCCAACAGACGCATGCCTTGGCTTTCTGGATCCTGCAGGGCTTGCGAAGCTTGACCTCCATGGCCACCAACAAAGTGGTGATGCTGCCAGCAAGACCATTGGGCTGCATCGCGCCATTTACCAGGCTGCACTTGCGTTTGACCCGAACACCGGCTGCATCATTCATACCCACAGCACCCATTCGGTTGCGCTCAGCCTTAAGTCTGGTGAAGCTCAGGAACTTCTTGCACCCATCACGCCTTACATGGTCATGAAGGTTGGGCATGTCCCCTTGATTCCCTATGACCTTCCCGGCAGCCCTGCCGTGGCCGATCATGTGGCCAGGGTGATTGATCAATACGGGAAGGCCGGCACACCCATTCGGGCGGTCATGTTGAGCCGGCTTGGGCCCAATGTCTGGCATGACACGCCGTCATCGGCCATGGCGGTGCTTGAGGAACTTGAAGAAACCGCAAGGCTCTTGATGTTGCATCCCAACGCCCAGCCCTTGAGTGCGGATGCTATTCAGGCCTTGAACGCGCGATTTGGATCACGCTGGTAACACGAGATTTTTTATCGGTAAACCCCATCCCAGGGTTTGTCTTCAACCTTGGCCTCGTGGCCGTCGGGCCCCACGGTGGGCCGATTGATTCGAAAGATTGATTCCGGCGTGACCACGCTGTAATCCATGTACCCCAGCCTTGACACAGGGCGTAAGGCCACGGTGTCGACGCGGCCGTCACGGATGTATTGATCATCAATGTAAACGCCCACCACAAGGCCAAACATCACCGTCCAAAAGGATTCCGTTTGTCCATGCGGTGGTGGCAGGCTTACCGTTTTCCAGAGCTTGCACTCCAAGGCCACTGGGCTTTCCGCCACGCGGGGTGACTTGACATAAACGGAGGGCGCCGGCGTCACGCCCGCCAGCTTGAATTCATCCACATCGGGTGACACCGCTGCCGAACTCATATTCATGTTTTCGCGAAGCGCGTCGGTGACCAAAGAGCAGGTGAATTCACCCGAGGCTTCAATATTGCGCTGGGTGTCTTTGCGCCCGCCGGAAGAGAACATCACCATGTGCGGCTCATCGCTCACGATGTTGAAAAAACTGTAAGGCGCAAGATTCAAAATGCCCTCGGGCGACACGCTTGAGATCCAGCCAATGGGTCTTGGCACCACCACCGCCTTAAAGGGGTCGTGTTTCATGCCGTGGTCTTTGGTTTTGGTGTCGTAATGCAATTGAATCTCCGTGAGTGGTTCAGTGTCCTGCCGCAAAACGGCCAAGGGAATCGGGAAGAAAGTCGGCCATGCGGGCCTTGCCTGAAAAACGAATGGAGGGACGCTTTTCGGAATCAAGGCCGGAGATGAAGTAGCTTCCTGCATCAAGGTCGTGATAGATCGACACGCGTGTGGCTGGGTACTGGGCGTCATAGAGCTGAATCAGGCCGTGCAGTGCCACACGCCAGAGCTCTCCGCGCTTTGAATAGGCTTCCTCCATCAGCACCGACCAGCTGTCTTCGTCAATATAGAAACGTCGCTTGGGGTAGAGATGCGACTGACCGGGCTTTAACGATGCATCGACAATCCAAACGCGATGAAACTCATAGCGCATCAGGCTTGAGTTCACGCTGCCTTTGCGAATAAGCTCATCCACGGTCACCTTCGGTTCGCCAATCGCATAGGTGTTGTAAGGAACAATCATGGCCTTCTTGCCCACAAGCTTCCAGTCATAGCGCTCGAGCGAGCCATTGAAGCCGTCCACCTGATCGGCCACCACCATGCCTTCCGTTCCATCGCTCACCGAATCAAAGGCCAGATCTGGAGCACGCCGAACCCGCCTTTGGGCGGCGGTATAAAACCAGGCACTGCGCCGAACCGATGAACCCTGCAGCATCTCGCGAATCAGTGCGGTGTTGCCCCGAAGCGCAGCCGGAGCCGTGAAGCCACCCATCGCCACGAACAGAACGTCGTCGGCCTGTTGATCCAGGTGGCTTGCCGAGACCCGGCGTGACCAATAACCGATGGCATAGGTCTCACCGTTTGCACGAACCGGAAAGGCACGCCCCTCGCGGGTGACATGGCCGCCGGCATAGCGCAAAAGAACATTCCACATCACCTGCTCACCGTTTTTGGGTTCCCGAAACGGCACGGTCAGATTGACTGGTTTTTTTAGATCCGTGCCTTCCAGACGAAACTGCCCCTGAAGAGAAACCGCAGCTTCCAAAACATCTTTAGGAAAGGTTGCCGTGCGTCTGCTTGGATAGAGCGGAATCGCAAACCCCGGCACTTTTTGAATCAGGGCCTGAAGGCCGGGCGAAAGATCCGCACGATGAGCGTCAAGGTTCTGGCCAGTGATCGTAGACAACGGCCGATCGGAAGCAAAGGGGTTGAGATACCCCATTTCCGGCTTCCAGCCCGACGGTGGTGAAGTGAGCCCGCCCGACCAGGCCGGGATTCGCCCGTCGCTTGATGCGGACGCGTCCGCGCCAACCGGGGTGAGTTCCGAGGCCACAATGGCCCCGGAAAACACCAGACTTAGAACTACAAAAAGTGGCTTACAGCTCAATTCGATAATTCACACCAATGGTCTTGGTGTCGCCGCCGCCTTCACGGCCACCGAAGCCAACGGAGAATGACAGCGTGCTGCCATCCGTTGCAGGGCGCATGATGCCAAGCGTGGCCTGCCACATGGTTTTGCCAGGGCGATCGATGTCGAATTTTGCGAGGGTTGCGGAGTCGGGACCAACCTTGATTTCAAGATCGCCGCTCTTCAGGTCCCAGTCGTGCACAAGACGACCAAATCCGCGCCACTGACCCACCGAAGCAATTTGGTCAAGGCTTAAGCCTGCCGTTAAACGCTGAACGGAATAATCAATCTTGCCAAAGCTCATCGACGACGGGCCCTGGTTTTCATCGAACTGATCAATGGTTACGTTTTCAAGGGCAAAGCTTGCGCTGGGCCCAATGCGCCAGCCATTGACCTCATAGACTGCGCCGCCGCCAATTCGGAAGCTTTCGTATTCGCCTTTGGGGCTGCTGCGTGAGACCAGATTGGTGGTGTCAAGGGCAATCTCACGCCTGAAGGAGTGATCAATGGTACCCATTCCAAAGCTTGCATTAATGTAGGTGTTGGCTGAAAGCGCTTTGGAAGCGTAAAGAACGGCGGAGATCTCGTTGGTCTTGATCTCTCCCGTGCTTCCGCCGAAATCAGTCTTGCTCTGGCCATAGGTGAAGAGTGCGCCACCCATCACGCTAGAGGTGAGCTGCTGATCAATACCAATGCGATAGCGCTGGCTGGAGAGATCCACCGAAGGGTCAATCTGTCCGGAGCCCTGCTTGAAACCACCCGATTCAGCGCCACCATAAACCTGGGTGTCACCCACAGGACGTGACTTGCCGTCGGCTTTGCTGAAGGCGTTCAGGTGCAGACGATTTTCAAGCTCCATGGCGTGCTGGCGGGCCGAGATCATCGGGCCTGTTGCCAGATAAGA